>CAYMSY010000254.1:0-5035 GCA_964393195.1 uncultured Alcaligenaceae bacterium
GTCAAGCTGCTGGCGGAGCGGAACGAGCTGACGTCGCCGATTGCCCGCCCCGTCATCGGCGTGCTGCTGTTTCAGGATCTTGCCGTGGTGCCGCTGCTGATCCTGCTGCCGGCGCTCGGCGTCGGCACCGGCATGAGCGGCATGGAAATCGGCTGGATCGTGACGAAGGTGGCCGTGCTCCTCGGGCTGCTGCTCGGATTCGGACAACCGGTCTTGCGCGCCTGGTTCCGTATCGTCGCTCAGCGCAAGACCAGCGAACTCTTCATGCTGAATGTGTTGCTGGTGACACTGCTTTTGGCATGGCTCTGTCACATCGCTGGCTTGCCGCATGCGCTGGGTGCGTTCGTGGCCGGCATGCTGATCGCGGAGACTGAATACAAGCTGCAGGTGGAGGACGACATCCGGCCATTCCGCGACGTGCTGCTCGGCATGTTCTTCATTTCGGTGGGGATGCAACTTGACGGTGGCTTCGTGGTAACGCAACTCGGCTGGGTATTGCTCACGCTGGCACTGTTGCTGGCGGGCAAGGCCGCCGTCCTGCAGCCGCTGGCCCGTTATTTCAAGCTCAAGACCGCAGACGCCAATATCGCTGCAGCATTGCTCTCGCCCGCCGGGGAGTTCGGTTTCGTGATCCTGACACTTGGACTGACCACAGGCGCGCTTGATCCGCGTCCGGCACAAATTGCGATTGCCGCGATGCTGATGTCGATGCTGGCGGCGCCGTTTCTGCCGCGTCTGGCCGATCGCATCAACAAACGCATCACCGCCAACGACTTCCTGGCGCGCTCGGCCGACATTTTCAAGATCGCATCGGAAACGATGGAGCGGCAGGACCACGTGATCATCTGCGGCTATGGCCGCAGCGGGCAATACCTCGCCCGCCTGCTGGAGGCGGAGGACGTGCGCTTCGTCGCGCTCGACCACGACCCCGAGCGCGTACGCGAAGCGCTGGCGGGCTACGGCGCGGGCAGCGGCAACGTGGTGTTCGGCGACGCGCAGCGCCGCGAAGCGTTGGTTGCCGCCGGCGCCGAACGGGCCCGTGCACTGGTCATCTCGTTCGCCGATGAAGGTGCAGCACTAAAAATCATCGGTACCGCCAGAGCAATCCGACCCGAGCTCCCCATCGTGGTGCGCACCACTGACGATGAACCGATAGAGCGCCTGCTGGCGGCCGGAGCGACCGAAGTGGTGCCGGAGGTGCTGGAAGGCAGCCTGATGCTTGCGTCGCACTCGCTGCTGCTGCTCGGCACGCCGCTGCCGCGTGTGTTGCGGCGCATCCGCACGGTTCGGGAAGAACGCTACAGCCTGTTTCAGGGGTTCTACCGCGGCGCCAGCGACGGCAACGAAAATGAAGCTGACGCCCGGCTGTTGCACTCGGTCTATCTGGGTAACTCGGCCAACGCGGTGGGGCGCCCCTGGGCCGAAGTCGCAGCCTCGTTTCGCGGCGGTGAGGTCGAAATTACCCAGATCCGCCGCAAGGGGGAGCGCCTGAGTCCGCCGGCCGATGACTTTGTATTCGAGGCAGGCGACTCCGTCGTGCTGCTTGGCACGCAAACCGGTGTCTCCTCGCTGGAGCTCCACCTGATCGGTTAGGGATTTCCCGCAACGCGGGGGCCGGTTCGCAGGAACAAACCTGATTTTTTGAATTCCGTATCATGGCATGCCGTTTGCGTATGCAAGGCAACGGAATCTCTGGTGTAATGCCCGACGAACGGAAAAATTGCGTCAAGCCGCATCGCTTGGCGCTGACACGCTCACATCTAGTTCTTATCTCAAGGAGACGCTTCAATGATTACATCCAGAACGAAAGTCGTTCTTGGCGCCCTGCTGACCGCGGGCGCTCTCGTCGCGCTGCCAGCACATGCGGGCAAGACCCTCGACGGCATCAAGGCCAAAGGGCAAGTGGTTTGCGGTGTGAACACAGGTCTTGCCGGCTTTTCGCAGGCGGATTCGGCTGGCAACTGGACGGGGCTTGATGCTGACACCTGCAAGGCCATCGCGGCCGCTGTTCTGGGTGACGCAACCAAGGTCAAATGGGTACCGTTGAACGCACAACAGCGTTTCGCCGCATTGCAATCCGGCGAAGTCGACATCCTGGCGCGCAACACCACGTTCTCGCTGACTCGTGACGCATCGCTCGGTCTGCACCAAACGGCGGTGACGTATTACGACGGTCAGGGCTTCATGGTCACGACCAAGTCGAAGATCAAGGATGCCAAGCAGCTCAAGGGTCAAACTGTCTGCGTGCAATCCGGCACCACGACCGAGAAAAACCTGACCGACTTCTCCAAAGCCAACGGCCTTGGTATCAAGCCGGTCGTGTTTGAAAAAGTCGAAGCCGCCACTGGCGCTTACTTCGCTGGCCGTTGCATCGCCTACACCACGGACGCATCGGGTCTGGCCTCGGTTCGCAACAAGGAAGCGAAGAATCCGGATGAGCATGTCATCCTGCCGCAACTGATTTCGAAAGAGCCGCTCGGCCCGATGGTTCGCCGTGGCGATGACGAATGGTTTGCGATTGTGAAGTGGGTGGTCTACGGCCTGCTCGAAGCCGAAGAATACGGCGTCACCCAAGCCAATGTTGACCAGATGAAGACCAGCACCGACCCGGTCGTTCAACGTCTGCTCGGCACGACGGAAGATACGGGCAAGCTGCTCGGTCTCGACAAGGAATGGATGGCTCGCGCGCTCAAGGCAACCGGCAACTACGGCGAAATTTTCGAACGTAATGTCGGCCCGAAATCGCCACTCAAACTTCCGCGGGGTGCCAACAACCTCTGGAACAAAGGTGGTTTGATGTACGCATATCCGGTCCGCTAAAAACACTTAGCGACATGTTCCCTCTCCCCTCGCGGGAGAGGGTTAGGGTGAGGGGGTTCGCGTGGTTGGCAACGACCGTGACGAGCCCACTCCCTCTAACAGGAACACATAAGAAGTCCTGACACCGGATAACACATTTGCGGGGAAATGCATGGCAGTTGCACCACGAACTCCACCCAAGAAACGTGACTGGTCCTGGCGCAGCCAGGCTTTTCGCGGCTTGCTCTACCAGATCATTGCGGTTGTCGTTATCGGAGGGGTGGCCTGGTTCCTGGCCCACAACACCGCCGAGAACATGCGCATTCGCGGCATCAAGAGCGGTTTTGACTTCCTGACCCAGCCGGCTGGGTTCGACATCGGCGAATCGCTGATGCATTTCGACTCCAACGATCCTTACTGGCGCGCCTTCCTGGTTGGCGTGTCCAACACGCTGCGGGTCGCCATTGTCGGCATCATCCTGACCACCATCCTCGGTACGCTGATCGGCGTCGGCCGCTTCTCGCGCAACGGGCTCGTGCGTGGACTTTGCCGCACCTATGTCGAAGTCTTCCGCAACATCCCGATCCTGCTGCAACTGCTGATGTGGTATCTGCTCTTCACCGAGCTGCTGCCGGACATCGCCGATGCCAAGCAGATCGGTCCGTTCTTTCTGAGCAAGGGCGGTTTCACGTTCCCGGCACCGGTCTGGGAAAACGGCCATCTGTGGGGGATCCTCGGCTGGGTCGCAGGCGGCGTTGCCGCGTGGCTTTACCGGCGCTGGGCACAACGAAAATTTGAGGAAACCGGACGACTGCGCAGCATGTTCTGGGTGCCGCTCGCTATCGTCCTCGCTGTTGGCGCGCTGGGCTGGCTTGCCGGCGGTGCGCCATTCGAGTTCAAGCTCCCGACCAAAGGTGAATTCGCGATTGAAGGCGGTGGTTCGCTGACGCCGGAGTTCATGGCGGTGTTGCTCGGCCTCACGCTCTACACCGCGTCATTTGTTGCGGAAGTGGTTCGCTCCGGCATCCAGTCGGTCGCGCGCGGACAGTCCGAAGCGGCACAGGCGCTGGGCTTGTCGCGTGGTCAGGAAATGCAGAAGGTACTGTTGCCGCAGGCGCTGCGCGTGATCATCCCGCCGATGACCAACCAGTACCTGAACCTGACCAAAAACTCGTCGCTGGCGGTGGCCATCGGTTACCCGGACGTGGTGTCGATCTCGAACACTGCGCTCAACCAGACCGGACGTGCCGTGGAATGCATTGCGCTGATCATGCTGGTGTATCTCACGACCTCGCTGTCCACCTCGTTCTTCATGAACTGGTACAACTCGCGCTCAGCGATCAAGGAGCGTTAGACCATGGCTGAAACCATCATCTTCCAGTCGCTCCCGCCGCGTCCGGCCCCGGTCAACACCGAGGGCCTGGTGCCGTGGATTCGCGCCAACCTGTTCGGCAACTGGCAAAGCATCGTCACCACGTTGATCGTGGGCGGACTGCTGCTCTATTACGTGCCGCAATTCCTGAAGTGGGCCGTGTTTACGGCGACGACGGTACCCAATGCCGACGGTTGCCGTGCACCCGGTGTCGGCGCTTGCTGGGGCGTAGTCACCGAAAAGTATCGTCTGATCATCTTCGGGCGTTATCCGTTTGAGGAGCAATGGCGGCCGCTGGTTGCGACGCTGCTGATGCTCGGCCTGCTCGTCGCGAGCTGCACGCGCGCGTTCTGGAACAAGTCATTGATCGTGCTCTGGGTTGTCGTGCTTGCGGCGTTCTTCATCCTGATGCACGGCGGGTTTTTCGGGTTGTCGACGGTGACTACCGACCGCTGGGGCGGCCTGCCGCTGACCATCATGCTGTCGACGCTGTCGATCGTGATGGCCTTCCCGCTGGCGCTGCTGATTGCGCTCGGACGCCGCTCCAATCTGCCCGCAATCCGCTCGTTCTGCACGATCTTTGTCGAGCTGATTCGCGGCGTCCCGCTGATCTCGGTGCGTGCTGGCGGGTATCACGGTGTTCGCCGCAGCCTACATGGCGGAAGTCATCCGCGGCGGCCTGCAGGCAATGCCCAAGGGCCAGTCCGAGGCAGCCGCTTCGCTCGGCCTGTCGTACTGGCAGACGCAGCGCAAGATCATCCTGCCGCAGGCACTGGCGACCGTGGTGCCGGGCATCATGAACAACTTCATCTCGCTGTTCAAGGATACCTCGCTCGTGACCATCGTGTCGCTGTATGAGCTGAC
>CAYMSY010000255.1:0-5028 GCA_964393195.1 uncultured Alcaligenaceae bacterium
GCGGATTATTATGACCCATTTGTTGCCGTAATAGACAATACTCGTGAACACCCAACGTTGAATGGTCGTAGGCGCACCCGTTGGGATCTCGCAGAAATTGCCAATTATGACGCAGTAGTCATAGCCACTGACCATGATGACGTGGACTATTCCGCTCTGGTTTCCGTCGCCAAATTGGTAGTCGACACCCGCAACGCCTGCGCACGGCTTGATTCTCCAGCAAGTTTGAATGTCGCCAGGGCCTAAGCAGAGCAGCGAAGGAAGACCGTCCGTCTAGCCGCGTTGCGGATCATTTGCGGCACGACGGACGGGAGCTGAAACAAAATGATCTCGTTTCCGGGCCACAGAGGCATTGGAAATATGGCGATCTCCGGCCCCTTCCTTCGCCGCCAATTTCCAAGCCTGCTCAATAGCGGCTCCGCGTTTCAGCAGAGACCCATCCTCGAAGCCGATCACTGCCTTCCCCCCGGGCGATGGGCCTACCTTTGTCCACACGATCCAACACCAAATTGTATGGACTTGTACTTGCCGGATAGGTTAAGCGTTCCAGACTGGGGCGGGCCTCATTCCGCCAAACGCACAGTCATGCGAAATTGAGCGCGCTATTTGATTATGCGGTTACATATACGTAATGCGCCAAGTTCTGGTTAAGTTGTTATCAAGACACATTCAAACAAGACGCTGAGGAGGCGTGCGTGTGCGGAATATTTGGCGTCGTTGATTTGGGCGGCGGGCTGCCTATCGACGAACGCCGCTTTCGCACAGCCCTCAACAGATTGGCGCATCGCGGCCCAGACGGACAGCGCGCCGAACGCATAGCGGACGGAGTGATGTTTGGGCACACTCGCTTGTCAATCATCGACCTGTCGGACGAAAGCAACCAACCGTTCCAAATAGACGAACGATATTGGCTTACTTACAATGGGGAGATCTTTAACTACATAGAACTTCGCGAACAATTGGAGGCACTGGGCGTTCAATTCCGAACCGGCGGCGATGTTGAGGTGCTTCTCCAAGCTTACGCGTATTGGGGCCCGGATTGCGTCAAGCGCTTCAACGGCATGTGGGCGTTTGCGATCTATGATCGCCAGGAACGTCGCTTCTTCGCCTCTCGCGACCGGTTCGGGATCAAGCCGTTCAACTATGTGATCCGCGACAATCAGTTCCTGTTCGCTTCCGAAATCAAGTCGCTGCTTCATTACGCGCCGTCGCTGGCTCAACCCGACTATCGAATGATAGCGAATTTTTGCCGCACCTCGGTGGGTGCGCAACATGAGCAAACTTGGTTTCGTGACGTTCGCAGATTGCAGCCAGGGTGCAACCTAACCATCGGGGTCGACGGCAAACTCGAGATTCACCGATATTGGGACTATCCGATAGATAGGCGAAACGATCTCGGCTTCGATGCTGCCCAGAGCGAGTATTCGAAACTGTTTGAAGACACGGTTCGTTTGCGGATGCGGAGCGACGTGCCCCTGGGAGTGACACTCTCATCCGGCGTCGATTCGAGCTCCATCGCCTGCATGATGCAAGTAATTGATCCGCTACCACACCATAGCTACACCGCACGCTTTCGCGATGACGAGGGGTTAGTCCAAGACGCGGCGAGCCATAAGGATGGATCTGTTCGTATTGACGAGTCCATTATAGCACTAGCCACGGCTCGCCGTCTCGGTCTCAAGGCCCACGTTGTAGATACCGACTATTCTGATTTCGTCGAACGAGTGGAGCGCATTGTCTACCATCTCGAAAGCGGCAACAGTTCACCGGCAGTGGTGCCACTCATGCAGTTACTGGAGCGTGCCCGGGAAAACTTGACTGTTGTGCTGGACGGACAAGGAGCTGACGAACTACTTGCCGGGTACGTTGTGGCCACGGTCTGGCCAGCAGAGCGAGATCTCATAAGATCTTTCCGGTTCCGAGACGCCTGGATCGGCCTTAAGGTGTATCTCAAAACTTATAGACTTCGCGCGGCAATACTATTATTAATTAGGAATGCGAGTAATTATGTTCCGGCTTTGTTAGAGTTTCAGCAACGACTATTGGGGCTCGATGCGATTTATGGCCCAAAGCTGCGTGACCATCCGCGGATGCCTGACTTTCCCGACTTGAATCCCGTTTCGGGCGAGGGGTCCCTTAACAGACGCCTGCGGGAGCAACATAGCGGCGGTCTAGTTAACCTGTTGCACTACGGTGATGCCGTATCCATGGCAAATGGTATTGAAACTCGCATGCCGTTTCTGGACCATAGATTGGTGGAATTTGTTTGGACGCTACCTGGCGAATATAAGTTTTCCCATGGGGTTGGAAAATACATTCACCGCCGAGCGATGAAAGGAATAGTCCCGGATTCAATTCTGAAAGAGAATACAAAGTACGGCTTTACCACCCCAATTGCGCAACAGTTCCGAAAGTCGTTTCCGGAAGGTAGTGGCCCGCTTGATGTACTACTTAGTGATCGTTGCTTGGCGCGAGGATTGTTCGAACGCCGCGGGTTGGAAGTGCTGGTGGCTGATCATCTAGCCGGACGGCGCGATCACGGCACTCTGCTATTTCGATTGCTAAGCGTCGAACTGTGGTTTCGCATCTTTATCGACGAAGATGCGAAGGTGACAGTATGATTCTTGATCCACTTGATCGCCGGCTGCACTGAGAGTTGGAGCATGCCATCACTAGCGTATATTTGGTCGAAATTTGTGCGCTGGGCGCGCCGTTCTGCAATCCGCGATAGTCGGATTCACGCCACTTCCAAGGTTGAACCGGGCTCTGCCTTCACAAACAGCACTATGGGGCGGCATAGCTTTTGCGGGTACGATTGCGACATCTCCAATACTGATATTGGCCATTTCTGTTCGATCGCCAATTACGTGGTCATCGGAGGTGGGCGCCATCCGATCGAATGGGTTGGGATGTCTCCGGTGTTTTACGAAGGCCGAGACAGCGTTCCGAAGAAATTCTCGACCTTTGGACGGCCCGAACCCTCACGCGTCCTGATTGGGAGCGATGTTTGGATTGGATATCGCGCGATCATTATGCAGGGCATCTCCATAGGTCATGGCGCTGTTGTCGGTGCCGGATCCGTAGTGACGAAGGACGTGCCTCCATACGCCATCGTTGCCGGGGCGCCGGCCCGGGTGTTGCGCTATCGCTTTGCCCGTCCTCTTCGTGACGCTTTGCTCGCAAGTTGCTGGTGGGATAGGCCCGACGAAATTCTCGAACACTGTGCCCCGGAAATTCGTGATCCGGAGCGCTTCCTCGAACGGCTTCAGAAATGCGTATAGCTCATATCTGTCTCGCAGCCTTTTACATCGACGGGTTCGGCTACCAGGAGAACATTCTTCCGAAGCTGCATCGGAAAATGGGTCATGACGTCATCATTGTCGCGTCAACCGAGACCTACCTCGATCGGACGACATTGGGGTATGTGGAGCCCTCAAGCTACGTCAACGAGCACGGAGTTCCTGTCCACCGACTACCCTACGCGTCATGGGTTCCGCGGCCGCTGCGCTCCAAGGTTCGCGCGTATGAGGGACTAGAAGCGCGGCTCGAGTCTTTTCGGCCGGACCTCATATTTGTCCACGACGTTCAGTTCTGGGATCTACGAGCCATTCGACGTTACGTACTTAAATGGCCCGTGCCAGTCTATGCCGATTGCCACACAGACTTTATGAATAGTGCCCGCGGCTTCTTCTCCCGTGTTCTGTTGCACGGCGTATTCTATAGATTGATTATAAGTAGTGCGTCGCCAATCATTCAGCGATTCTTTCCCACCCTGCCCGCACGAGCCGACTTCCTTCACGATGTCTATGGTATAGATCGCAGCAAGATGGAACTGCTGCCATTCGGGGTGGATGATTCACTGACCGAATGTCTAGATCGCCGTGTCGTCAGACATGCCGGCCGGGCCCAGTGGCGGATCCCACAGGACGCCATTGTGATGGTCACCGGTGGGAAGTTAGATACTCGAAAGAACATTCACGTACTTATAGAATGTTTTTCCAGGGCGAAGCGCGCGGGCGAATTGAGCAATGTTCATTTGCTTGTTTTCGGCCAAGCCACCGCCGACGTAGAGGCTGAACTCCTCAAGATCGACATTCACGATCATGTCCACATGTTGGGTTGGGTGCCGGCTAGCGACATCTACAAAGCCTTCTGGGCAGCCGATCTGGCCATCTTTCCGGGAACTCATTCAGTACTGTGGGAGGAGGCGATCGGCCATGGATTGGGCGCGGTTTTCCATTGGTGGCCCGGCATGGAACATCTCGACCTTGGGGGAAACGCCCGGATTATTCCCGACGGCTCGCCCAAGACACTCGACGTGTTGTTACGCGAGTTGGCCGCCAATGATGCCGCGGAGATCAGAAACTTAAGTGCAGCAGCGATAAAAAGGGGCCCCGATGCCTTTTCCTTCAGTGCGATTGCGCTGCAGGCTATCGGGCAAACGCCCAGAAGGAAAGATACCGAGAACCTCTCATCTTCTTTGTCTTAGATTGAGCGAGAATTGAGGCCAGACAATGAACGCCAGTGTCGATATCGTTGGAGATGGAAAAGTAGTTGTTGGTAACAGAACTGTTATTTCTCCCAGCGCGAAATTTATATTCCAGCGCCCGTCGATTATTACGATAGAGGATTATTGTGTCATTGGGGATGGGGTCAAATTCGTAGTTAATGGTGGTTCTGTATACATTGGCGACTGGACCACATTACACGACAACTGCCTCGTTTTATCTTCAGAGGGGGTTCGTATCGGCCAGCATTGTTGGTTTGGACAAAACTCAGTCCTTGATGGTAGCGGTGGTCTGACAATAGGAAATGGTGTTCGTGTTGGAATGTACTCTCAAATTTGGTCTCACGTAGCAGCTGGAGAGCAAATTGAGGGCTGTACGCTCTATGGACACAGGCCAGTTGTCATTGAAGACAATGTTTGGCTAGTGGGATCTTGTATATGTGCTTCAGGTATAACCGTTGGTGAAAGGTCTACCGCCCTAATCGGATCCAATATAACTAGGTCGTTTCCATCGAATGTTG
>CAYMSY010000256.1:0-5019 GCA_964393195.1 uncultured Alcaligenaceae bacterium
AACGCCGCATGAATCAATGCGATGGAGCCGCCGTCGCTGTGGCCGAACAGCCAGGGTTTTTGTCGCGTGGTGTCGATACCCAGAGCTTTTAGCAACGCGGGCAGCACGTCGCATGCCTGAGCGTGCATGAAGTCGACAGCCCATTTTTCATCCTGCCGACGAGGCGTGGACTTGCCATAGCCGGGCCGAGAGTAAACGAGGCCACGTGCGCCCACAGCGTCGCAAAGTCGGGCCGGAAAATCCCGCCACATCGCAACCGAACCCAGGCCCTCGTGCAGGAAGACGATCAGCGGGGCAGCTGGATCGGCCGCGCCGACGAAGGCGTATTCGATCGCGAGTTCGCGGCCGTTCGCGAAAAGTTGAACGGTTGAAATCACTGGCTCTCGCAAGACGTCAACCCGCTACCCACCGTGACTCCTCGATTTCTCCAAATCCCGCAGCTTGAACCGCTGAATCTTTCCGGTTGCGGTCTTCGGCAACTCGGTCACAAACTCAAGTTGTCGCGGATATTTGTATGGCGCGAGCTTGCTCTTGACGAAATTTTTCAATTCCTCGACCAGCGCCTCGCTGGACAGCGTTGTGTCTTTCAGCACGACAAAGGCCTTCGCGCGCGTGAGGCCACTGCCGTCATCGACACCGATCACTGCCGATTCGAGCACCTGCGGATGCTGCATGAGGGTCGACTCCACCTCAAAC
The DNA here is from genome assembly GCA_964393195.1 of uncultured Alcaligenaceae bacterium. Lineage (GTDB taxonomy): Bacteria > Pseudomonadota > Gammaproteobacteria > Burkholderiales > Casimicrobiaceae > Casimicrobium. The sequence continues at coordinate 697 of CAYMSY010000256.1, forward strand.
GGCGACACATACTGGCCGCTGACCTTGAGCATGTCGTCGCTGCGCCCCGCATAAACGTAGTAGCCATCAACGTCGCGAAAGTATTTGTCACCACTCTTGGTCCATGCGCCACGAAACGTCTCGTTGGTTTTCTCGCGATTGGCCCAGTACATCAACGCGGATGAAGGCCCGCTGATGTAGAGATCACCCACTTCATCGCTGCCGGCCAGGGCGCGGCCCGTCTCATCACGCAGCTCCACGGCATATCCTGGCACCGCTTTACCGGTCGTGCCGTAGCGCACGTCGCCAGGGCGATTGGACAGGAAGATGTGCAGCATCTCGGTGGATCCGATGCCATCGATGATTTCGCAGCCGAACTGTGCCGTCCACTTTTCGCCGATTTCGCGCGGCAGCGCCTCGCCTGCGGATGAGCACATGCGCAACGCGACCTGTGACTGCGAAGGCAAATTCGGGGACGCCAGCATGCCGGCATAACCGGTGGGTGCACCAAAAAAAACGGTTGGTTTTTGCTCGGTGAATCGCTTGAAGCAGGCATCCGGCGTCGGGCGCTCCGACATCAATACGGTCGTCGCACCGACCGACAACGGAAAGCTCAGCGCGTTGCCGAGTCCGTAGGCGAAAAAGAGTTTCGCCGCAGAGAAACAGACGTCGTTTTCATTCAAACCGAGTATCGGCGCCGCGTAGAGCTCGGCAGTCCAGTGCAGATTGCCATGCGTGTGGACCGTGCCCTTGGGGCGACCGGTGGAACCGGACGAATACAGCCAGAATCCCGGTTCGTCGGCCCCGGTGTTGGCGGGTTCTGCCGCGGGCGTTTGCGCTGCGAGCCAACGGTCGAAGTGAACCAACTCGGGAACCGCTCCAGCGCCGCCGGTGGAGGGGGCCGCTGCACGCGACACTACCACCGTATGTAGCTCATGCCCGCCCCTATCCATCGCCGCGTTCAGTACCGGCAACAGCGCCGCCGACACGACGGCTACCTGTGCGCGGCTGTGCGCCAGCATGTAGGCGTAGTCGTCTGCGGTCAACAGCGTATTTACGGCGACGGGCACCACGCCTGCGTGCAGCGCGCCGAGAAATGTCACGGGCCAGTCGGTGCAGTCATGCATCAGAAGCAGTACGCGCTCTTCACGACGCACACCCAATGCGGCGAATCCGGCCGCACATCGCCGGATACGCTCTGCCAGCCCGCCATACGTCAACGAACCGGCGTCGTCCACGTACGCGGCCTTGCCTGCGCGGTTCGCGTTGCGCACAAGCAGGTGCGAAGCGAAATTGAAACGTTCGGGCGGCGCCGCTGTGGCGTGGGCAGAGACCGTCATGAAGTCCTCCTTGATCTGCGTCACCGAAAATTCGGTCGTTGTATCAGCCGCATTGAATGTTGCGTCCGAATACATGAAAATGCTGAATAACGCATTCCTGAAAACGCAATATAATGCATTTTCCTCTGGTCGCCGGCTTTTTTAATTCGATAATGAATCGTCAATCTCCCGATGCGGCGCGCTGAAACCGAGATCACCGGCACGACCGAGGCGCGCGATCCTTTCCTCGTTGCACTCGGTGACCGCGTGCGTTCATTGCGTGCCAGGAAGGGCATGACCCGGCGTGATCTGGCCAGCGCGTCGGACGTGTCGGAACGGCACCTCGCAAGTCTTGAGGGCGGTGTCGGCAATGCCTCGGTGCTGATCTTGCGCCAGATCGCGCATTCGCTGGATTGCCAGATTGCCGAATTGCTGGGTGACGAAACGACGGCGTCGCCCGAGTGGCTGCTGATTCGCGATTTGCTGCGCAATCGCAGTGACGATGAACTGCGACGGGGTCGGCTGGCACTGGCGGAAACCTATGGCGAGGCTGGAACCCATTCGGCACGCTCGCGGCGCATTGCCCTGATCGGACTGCGTGGCGCAGGCAAATCGTCGCTGGGACAACGACTCGCCGATGCACTGGACGCGCCTTTCGTTGAACTCAATCGCGAGATTGAGCGGGTGTCGGGCTGCGGTCTGGCCGAGATTCACAATTTGCTCGGGCCAAATGCCTATCGCCGCTACGAGCGGCGGGCGCTTGAGGAAACCATTCAGCTGTATCCGGATGCGGTGATGGCAACGCCCGGCGGCATCGTTTCCGATGCCTCGAATTTCAACCTGCTGCTGTCGAACTGCTTTACGGTCTGGCTCAAAGCCTCGCCCGAGGAGCACATGAGCCGTGTGATCGCTCAGGGCGATCTGCGTCCGATGTCGGGAAATATTGGCAACAGCGAAGCAATGGATGACCTGAAGCGGATCCTCGCGGGGCGCGCTGCGTTCTACGGCAAGGCTGACATTGCTTTTGACACCAGCGGCAAATCTGTTGACGCCTGCTTTGAGGCGCTCCTCAAGACGATCAAGGCAAGTACGGAAAAAACGCAATAAAATGCATTTTATGGTTGACTCAACTTATGAAATGCACAATAATGCGTCTTATCGGTGAGCTGAGAACGTAGGACACATCGCGTTTTACGGCTCATGACCTGACTGATTGAGGAGTTCCGTGAGCGCAACCGCTTCCATTTCCGCCACCACGCCGACCGCCGCCGACGTTTCGCGCGTCGACTACCGCACCGACCCGACGCAGTATCACCACTGGACGCTGTCGTACGATGGTCCGGTCGCCACGCTGGCGATGAACGTTGACGAAAACGCGGGACTGAAACCCGGCTATAAGCTGAAACTCAACAGCTACGACCTTGGCGTCGACATCGAGCTGCATGATGCAGTGAATCGCATCCGCTTCGAACATCCCGAAGTGCGCACCGTGGTGGTGACCAGTCTCAAGGACCGGGTGTTCTGTTCCGGTGCCAATATCTTTATGCTGGGGGTGTCGAGTCATGCCTGGAAGGTGAATTTCTGCAAATTCACCAACGAGACGCGCAACGGTCTGGAAGATTCAAGCGAGCATTCGGGACTCAAGTTTCTTGCGGCAGTGAATGGTTCCTGTGCGGGCGGGGGCTACGAGCTGGCGCTCGCGTGTGACGAAATTCTCTTGGTGGATGATCGTTCGTCGGCGGTGTCGCTGCCGGAGGTGCCACTACTCGGGGTGCTGCCGGGTACGGGGGGCCTCACGCGCGTGACAGACAAGCGTCATGTGCGTCACGATCTGGCCGATATTTTCTGCACCACGACCGAAGGCGTGCGTGGCCAGAAGGCAAAGGACTGGCGTCTGGTGGACGAGATTGCCAAGCCCGCTGTGTTTACCGAGAAAGTCAGAGCGCGGGCGCTTGAACTGGCTGCGAAGAGTGATCGTCCGGCCGATGGCAAGGGTGTCGCGCTGCCGCGCGTGCAGCGTACCGATAGGGAGCGTGGTCTCAGCTACGCCAACGTGAGCGTTGACATCGGTACCTGGATTTTGAAGACCGAAGGCGATGCCGCCGCCGTGCTTGCCAGCGACGCCACGCTGCTCAAGTTCAGGGATCACTGGCTGGTGCGGGAAACGATTGGCCTGCTGCGCCGCACGCTGTCACGCATCGACGTGTCGTCGCGTTCCCTGTTTGCGCTGATCGAACCCGGCTCCTGTTTCGCTGGCAGCTTCCTCGAACTCGCACTCGCTGCGGACCGCAGTTACATGCTCGCGCTGCCGGACGATGCCGCGAAGGCGCCGACGATCACCGTGGCGGAGGCCAACTTCGGGTTGTTCCCGATGGCGACCGGCCAGTCGCGCATGGACCGCCGTTTTTACGAGGAAGCGCCCGCCATCGAAGCGGTGCGCGCGAAGGCAGGCCAGCCGCTGGATGCTGATGCCGCACTCGCGCTCGGCCTCGTCACCTCGGCGCCGGACGACATCGATTGGGCCGACGAAGTGCGCATTGCGCTGGAGGAGCGTGCCGCGATGTCGCCCGATGCGCTGACCGGCATGGAGGCGAACCTGCGGTTCAACGGCAAGGAGAACATGGTCACGCGCGTGTTCGGCCGCCTGACGGCATGGCAGAACTGGATTTTCCAGCGGCCCAATGCGGTCGGCGAAAAAGGCGCACTCAAACTCTACGGCAAGGGCGAGAAGACGCAGTTCGACTTCAACAGGGTTTAGACGCAGGGCGGGCTTGGCCCGCCTCGTGAACCAGCGGCGCGCAGTGCCCGCCCTACAAATTTCATTTTTCAGTCTTTCCTGGAGCAGCATCATGAACACCGGCATCAACGACAGCGAAAAAATTCCCAACGACGTTAATCTGTCGGAGGACAAGACGCTCCAGCGCGCGCTCGAGCACTGGCAGCCGAACTACCTGAACTGGTGGAACGACATGGGGCCGGATGGCTCGCAAAACTTTGATGTGTACCTGCGCACCGCCGTGAGCGT
>CAYMSY010000257.1:0-5013 GCA_964393195.1 uncultured Alcaligenaceae bacterium
CATGTGCGGCACCTCACGGTTGAGCTATCGCGGCAGCCCGAACAGGACGCCGTATCCGCGCCATCGACGCACCATCCCTCGATGTTCAACGTGCCACATCCGACCATGAACCAGATGATGGGCGGCGCGCGCGGCGGCGTCAGCGCCAGCGGCGGATCGGGCCAGGGCAGCGGCGGCAACCGCAGCCACCACACGACCGAACATGTGCCAGTGCATGGTCAGGCACTTGATCACCGCCGCAAGCATTGGACCATCGCGGTGAATGCACGGGTCGTGAAGCCCGTCCATTCCGTGCAGATGGACATCGCGTTCGCCGGTCGCCGGTTCAAGATGTTCGGGCACGATCAGACGGCGCAGGCGTTTCTGGATGGTGCCAGAGTGGATGATGCAAACCTGCGCATTGCCCTGCAGAATGGCGCCGCGCATGTCTGGCTCAATGGCAGCGAGGTCAAGCCCGACCGCGCCGAGATCGAGATCATTGGCTAGACGGGCACTACTGCGCAGGCGATGGCGGAAACCCGATGCGGTCGAGCAGGGGCTGCCAGCGCGGATCATCGCGATAGCGCTGGAACAGCGGGTGAGCGGGCAGTGTCATGATGTGTGGCTCACGCGTGTCGACCAGTGCCGCCGCATGCGTGAAGAAGGCATCGGTGTCCGGCCCTCCGCTTTCGGCGTACATGGCCAGATAGTGCTGCGTGGTACTGGTGACGCGGTCAATCTCGCTGCGCAGAGCGCGCGAGCCGGCAAGATCACCGGCCCGCGCCCGGCAATAAGCGGCGTGCATCGCGATATTGACCGACGCCGGGTACTGTGAAAGTGCGGCTTCCGCGTAGTCGTACGCCGTCTTGACATCATCCGTGAGGTCGAGAATTGCGCACATCGTCTCGTGTTGCATGATCGATTCGCCCAGTTGTTGCGCGCCAGCTTCCACGATGCGAATTGCCTCGTCAATGCGTCCGGCGTAAGCCAGCGCCAGGGCATAGTGGTAGCGCGCCGGTGGTGCCAGCGGATCGAGTGAAAATACGTGGGCGTAGGTAGCTGCGGCAGCATCGAAACGACCCAGGCACATTTCAATGAATGCGAGGCGGGCGTTGACGCCTGCGTGATTCGGTGCGAGTTTGACGGCATCCCGTGCCCGCTGCAGCGCCTCGTCCCAGCGCAGCTCATCAGTGATCAGCAGATAGGCTGATAGCGAAATCGCCTGCGCGTAGTGCGGGTCCAGCGCCAGTGCGCGTGCCAGCGCATCACGTGCGGGGATCACGCGTCTACCCGCGTCTCCGGCCAAGAAGGTCGCACGCCGCGAATAGCGCACCATCGCCAGCACAAACCAGGCATCGGCATGATCTGGCGCCAGTTCGGTGGCGCGCAGCGCCAGCGCTTCACCATAAACCAGATTGTCGGGAACCAGCGTCACATTGAGCCCGCGCGCCTGATCGATCAGGCGCTGCGCAGCGACGGGGACTTCACGTGCCGGACGTGCTGACTCATCATTGGCCCCGGCTTGTGGTCGCTTGCCGAGTGCGCGCAGCATGATGTCAACGATCGCCAGCTGCAGGGCTTCGCGTTCCTCCGGCTCGCACACGAACGCGTGGCTCCAGAGGTGGGTGCCGTCGCTGCCGAGAATCAGCTGGGCCGTAACCCGCAAACGATCGCCAACCTGCTGCACGCTGCCTTCGAGCAGCGCGTCGACCTCCAGCATGCGAGCGATTTCGCGTGAGTCGAGCGCCTGTCCCTTGAACCGAAAACTGGAGGTGCGGGCGATGATGCGGGCATCGGGAACGCGGGTCAGCGCGTCAATGATGTCTTCGGTCAGGCCATCGCACAACGCCTCCCGGTCCGGGCTGCCGGTGAAATTGGCGAGCGGCAGTACGGCGATGCGCGGCGACGGTGGCAGGCCGGTGGGCGTTGCCCGGCGCAGGATCGGCACATAACCGCCGCGCTGGATCTCGAAGCGCAGCGGCGCCCGCGCGCCCTCGCGTTCGTAATAGCGGTCAAGCAGCTCGCGCAGACGATTGACCGAGACGCGAACAATGCCGTCAGAGGCGGAATCGTAGGTCGAGGCGTCGCGCCCGAACACGTCGAGCGCGATGGTGCTTTCCTTGAGCCGGGAGGCGTCGCCGGCACGACTGGCATTGACGAGATAGGCGAGCAGCGTCCGCTGGCGGGCCGCACGGCCGAAGCTCTGGCTGCGCAGCACGCGCGCAAGCTCGGCGTCAATCTGGTCTTCTGGCGGCGTGAACGGCATGGGGCTGTGCAAGCTCGTGTTTTTTAGGATGTGCTCGCATCCGGTCTGCAGTCATTTTCGCAAGTTTGGCCGACGCGCCCTGAATATTTGATGACGGCAAGGCGGCTACCGACGCTACCGCCGAAATTTTTCTGTTCAGCTTATTAGCGAAATCTTTATTTCATGGGGTTTGCAGGTGAAAAAAGCTAAATATCGACTTTCATGAAAAATAGCAATTTAGCCCATTATGAATGGGGTTCTTGCTAAAAAGTTGATAAGCCGAAAACGTCAGGACTCAGCGCAGATGCAGCACCGGATGGCCATGTTCCTGCGCCCAGGCGGCCAGCTTTTCGTCGGGGTCGACCGCCACCGGCGCATCAACGGCGAGCAACAGCGGCAGGTCGTTGATGGAGTCGCTGTACGCCGTAATGTCGAAATCCGACAGCGTCGCACCACGTGCGGCGAGCCAGGCATGCAGGCGCACCACCTTGCCCTCGCGCATGTTGAGCTGTCCTTCGGTGCGTCCGGAGAACACGCCGTCGACGATCTGTGTCTCGGTGGCAATCAGGTGCTCCACGTCGAGGTGGCGGGCGGTCAGCTCGGTGATGAAACGATTGGTCGCCGTGGTGATCGCGACCAGATCGGCTTCCTCCTGGTGCCGACTGACGAGTTCCCGCGCGGCCTGCGGAATGCGCGGGATGATCTCGCTTTCAAGGAATTCGCTGCGCAGCGGTTCCCAATCGTCGACACTGCGGCCGGCGAGTGTGCCGACGTAGAACTCGCTGAACTCGCGCACGCGTACGGTGCCCGCCTTGTAGCGGGCATCCATGTCCGCGTTGCGAGCGGAGAACTCCTCCCGATCCAGGATTCCCTGCCGGATCAAGAAATCACACCAGAGAACATCGCTGTCCCCGGTGAGCAGTGTGTTGTCGAGATCAAAAAGGGTTAGTTTTTTTCTTGGATTTGCCATGCACAAAATCTGCTGTTCCGTCTTCAGGCGCCGCGCAGGTGCCACGCCTTTGGACGGCAGAAAGTCTGGATTCCATACGTCGACAGCGTCAGTCCGACACCGGAATCACCATATCCGCTCCACGGCAAGCGCGGACTTACACGGTCGCAGCAATTCCAGTACACGCTACCGGCGTTGACGCGCGACAGGATGGCTCGCGCCTTCGCCTCGTCGGGGGTGTAGACGCCCGCTGTCAGGCCGTAGCGCGAATCGTTCATGAGCGTTACCGCTTCATCGTCATCACTGACTTTCTGGATGCCGATAATCGGGCCGAAGCTCTCTTCGCGCATCAGCTCCATCGAGTGATTGACGTTGGAAAACACGGTTGGCGCATACCAGTTGCCCGGACCGGGCAGACGGTGACCGCCGAGCAGCAGCGTCGCGCCCTTGCCACGGGCGTCAAAGACCTGTCCGTCGAGCACATCCAGCTGCGGCGAACTCGTGATGGCGCCGAAATAAGTGTCTTCCGACATCGGGTCGCCGACCTTGAAGCCTTTGACCGCCTCCACGAAATGACTGACGAACTCATCATGAATGGACTCGTGCACGTAAATGCGCTCCACCGAGCAGCAGCTCTGCCCGGTGTTGTACATCGCGCCATCAGCCAGCGATTCCGCTGCGTTTTTCACGTGTGCATCGGCACGCACATAGGTCGGGTCCTTGCCGCCCAGCTCCAGCTGCAGCTTGATCAGGCGCGGCCCGATCACGCGGGCGATCTTGGCGCCGGTTGCGTAGGAACCGGTGAAGAACAGCCCGTCAATACGCTGCTCCAGCAGGGCCGCGCCCACGGCACCGGTCCCGACAATGGGAATGAAAGCGTCGTACGGCACGCCCGCTTCATACAGAAGACGGGCGATTTCAAGGCCGGTCAGGGTGGCGAACTCCGACGGTTTGTAGAGCACCGTATTGCCCGTCAACAGTGCCGGCACGAAGACATTGCCGCCGACGAACCACGGGTAATTCCAGGCTGAAATGTTGCCCACCACGCCAAGCGGCACATGCTCGATCTGCTCGCGCATGCCACCTTCGTCGAACACGGTCCGGGTTCCGGTGGCGTCCGCCACGGCGCCCAGGAAGAAATCAATGCGGCCGAGCAGCCCGTTCAGTTCGTTGCGTGCCTGGCGGATGGGCTTGCCGGTGTCCTGCGTCAGCGTGCGTGCGAGCGATTCGAGATCGCGAACCACCAGAGCGCGAAAACGCTCGATACAGGCGCTACGTTCGGTCAGCGGCACCGCATGCCAGCGCGGCTGTGCGGCGCGCGCCTGTGCCGCTTTGGAGGCGACGGTGGACGCAGTATCGGAAGGAACTTCGGTGATCAGCGCGCCGGTCGCTGGATTGATGATGGCTAAAGTGCTCATATCGCCATTCTCCACCTACATCGCCGCAATGAACAGACGCTCGAAATCGGCGCTGGTGCAGGGACGTGGATTGGTTTGGTGACAAATGTCGTTGGTCGCGATTGCCACCAGTCGTGGCAGGTCAGCGCTCGTTACCCCGCGCGCAGCAAGACCGCCGTCAATGCCGAGCTGCGTCTTGAGTGTCTTGAGCCAGGGCACAAACGCCTCGCCGCCACCTGCGACCTTGCAAACATGGGCCAGCTCATCGAATTTGTGTGGGACCACTTCGTAGTTCCACGCCAGTACGGTGTCGATCATCAGCGCATTGGCGAGACCATGATGCAGGTCCCGTACGGCGCCCAGCGCGTGGGCGCACGAATGCACCGCACCCAGGTCTTTCTGGAAAGCAATCGCCCCCATCATCGACGACATCATCATGTCGC
>CAYMSY010000258.1:0-5008 GCA_964393195.1 uncultured Alcaligenaceae bacterium
CGAGTCGCAGCCGGCCGACGCGCACATGATCGGCGCCACCCTGCGACCGACGCACCAGTGCTCGCAGCCGGGCTTCGACTTCGGCCAGGTCAAACGGCTTGCCAAGATAGTCATCTGCGCCGGCGTCCAGACCTGCGATACGTTCGTCAGTCCGGTTGCGTGCCGTCAGCACCAGCACCGGCGTCCGATCCGAGCGGGCCCGCGCCCGGCGCAATGCGTCGAGTGCATTGCCATCAGGAAGATTCAGATCCAGCAAAACCGCGTCAAACGGCTGGTACTCCCAAAGCTGCTCAGCAGAGGCGAGAGTGCCGGCAACGTCAATGCGATGTCCAGCGTCGCGCAATGACTGCTGCAACACAGCGCGAAGTACATCGTCATCCTCAACCACCAGGAAGCGCATAGGTCAGCTATCGGTCAGGCGAAAAAAGCAAAAATTTTTTGTTAGTAACTTTTCGCTTTACATGATACCCAGTCACGTTCAAATGAAGTATGTCGCAATCACTCGCGCATGCGTTGTCGCCTGCCCCCTCTTTTTTGCGGGTATCTCGCAGGCCGCCGCGCCCACGCTCGCCGACGTATTGCGTGCGGCAGAGTCCAGACTCGAACTGCGTATCTCATCACAAATTCAAAACGCCGCCGAGGCGGATCGTGCTGTCGCGGATCGCGCGCCGCTCCCGGTATTCTCCGCAAAAGCGTCGCAGATTGATTTTCAGAATGGTATCGGCGCTGGCGATCCGTTTGGGCGCAAGCGGATTGACAAGTCAATCGGACTGGACTGGACCTGGGAGCGCGGCGACAAGCGGCAGCATCGCACCCGCACCGCACAGGGTTTGATTGACGCTGCGGCTGCGGACACAAAAGAGATACTGCTTCAGCAAATGATGGCCGCGCAGACGGCATACTTTGACTGGTTATCTGCGCGCGAACGATCCCGACTGATGCGGGAGACACTTGACGTAGCCAATACGGCGATGTCGGCTGCCAAAGCACGCCTCCGGGCGGGAGATGTCTCGGCACAGGACGCGCTTCGCATCGAGATCGACGCAAGGCGAGTCGAGGCAGAGCTGCAATCGTCGCTACTTGATCTGGAACGTAGCGAAATCGCACTTGGCCAGTTCATCGAACGTGACGCCCTTGCCCGGGCCCGTGGCGAAGCCGAGAACTGGCCCATGCTTTCACAGCCAACCGGGACCGGAGATTTGCGCTCGCTCTCAATTCAGGACCGTTCCGACGTTCAGGCGGCACAGTCGCGCGTTGCAGCGGCAACCGCGTCCCTGAGCAGCGCACGGGCACTGAAGCAAGTCGATCCCACGTGGGGAATCTCATTCGATCACCACCCCGGAACCTCCAATAGACTGATCGAGTTGCGCGTGCAGATACCGCTCGCGCCGCCGTCGCGATATGACAGCGAAATCGCGAGAGCGCAGGCCGATTTGTCGCAGGCGGAACTGATCGTGGAGCGGGTTACCCGCGATGCGCGCGCTGAACTGCAACGCCTTGAGGCGGAAGCCGCCAGTACCTTGTCTCGCGCCAGGCAGTTCGAAATGAATATCGTTCCCGGCGCAGCCACCGTCTTGCGTCAGGCTGAATTCGCCTATGCCCGGGGGGCGCTGGCGCTAACAGACCTACTGGACGCGCGCCGTACTCACCGTGCCACTCAAATGGACGCAGTCAATGCCCGCTCCGATGCTGCAAAAGCATATGTTGCGCACGCTCTTCGAACGCGTCCCGAATTGCTTCTCCGGTAGCGCCACTCATGACAATCCGAAACAAGGCCGTTGCTCCTGCCATCACGCTAACGTTCGCGTTGATACTGTCTGCATGCGCCGAGAAGACAGCGCCACTGCCTGAAGCCGCCGCAGTCGTTCTACAGGGCAATCAGCTGCGCTATCCATCCAATCATCCACAACTGTCGCTTCTGAAAGCAGTCGACGTACGCCCTTCAACCGCCGTCGCCATTGAGTTGCCGGCGCGAGTCGTCTGGAACGAAACGAGAACACAGCGCATTTACGCGCCGCTTGCCGGTCGTGTCACCGCGATTCGCGCTGATGTCGGACAAAGCGTGCAACCCGGCACCACACTTGCACTGCTTGCCTCGCCGGAGCTCGGACAAGCACAGACGGAATCGATGCGAGCAGGTATTGATGTCGAACTGGCCCGCAAAACGCTACTGCGACAGCGTGAGCTTCTTGATGCCGGGGTTCTGGCGCGAAAGGACTTTGACCAGGCAGACGCCGACTTGCAGCGGGCGATGGCGGAGTCCACTCGTGCGCAGGCCCGTGCGCGACTGTACGGTGGTGGCAGCCAGGTCACCCAGCAATTGGCCATTACCAGCGGAATACGCGGCGTCGTGGTGGAGCGTAACCTCAATCCCGGACAGGAATTGCGACCTGACCAGTCCGGTGCTGGCGTGCCGGCGCTCTTTGTACTTTCTGATCCTACCAATCTTTGGGTCCAGATTGACGCGCGTGACAGTGATCTTGGCAGCCTGAAACCGGGGTCAGAATTCGAGCTGGTCGTGCCTGCACTGGCGAACGAGAAATTTGTAGGCAAGGTCGTCGCCCTCTCTGACGCAATTGATCCCACAACACGGACGATCAAGGTTCGTGGCGAAATCGCCAATCCTTCGCGAAGACTGAAGGCGGAGATGCTCGCCAATGCAAAACTGGAAAGGCATCTCGGGGGTGGTCTGGTCATACCGGCCAGCGCAGTTGTGCTTCGGGGGGCTCAGCATATCGTGTACGTTCAGTCTGCAATCGGCGTGTTTGAGCCGCACGAAGTAAGGCTTAGTTACCAGGACAGCAGACAAGCCGTTGTATCGCGCGGACTTGAAGCAGGCGACAAGGTGGTGAGCGAAAACGCTTTGTTGCTTTCCCGTCAATTTGCGCTGTCACAAGACAGCACAGAAGGCGGGGAGACGTCAGTTTCAACTACCTCCAGCACAACGACAACCACAACGAATGCGACCGGCAAAGGGAGTACCGACGGGAAGAAGCCATGAAGCGCCTGATCGACTACGCGCTGACACAGCCATTGTTTGTTGTACTCGGCACGCTGCTATTCGTCCTCGCGGGCGTAACGGCATTTCGCAATCTTTCGGTCGAAGCGTTTCCAGACGTCACCGACACTCAGGTCACGATCATCGCGTTGTACCCCGGGCGCGCTGCTGAAGAAGTGGAAAAGCAGGTCTCGTTGCCCATTGAGGTTGCTGTATCTGGATTGCCCAATGCTTTGCGCGTTTTTTCGCACACGCAGTTTGGCCTCTCTTACACCGTGATTACGTATGACGACAAAGCCGAAGTTCAGGCAGCGCGCCAGCAGGTCAATGAGCGGCTGCGTGGCATTGACCTGCCCGCAGGCGTTGAAGCCACCATCGCACCGAACTCAACGCCCGTGGGTGAAGTCATGCGATACCGTCTCAAAGGCGATGGTTACTCTGCTACGGATGTACGAACGGTTGAGGACTGGGTCGTCGAGCGAACGCTACGCCAGGTACCCGGGGTTGCTGATGTCGTGGCGATGGGCGGCGCCATCAAGCAATATGAGGTGCAGCCCGATCTCGACAAGTTGCGTGCTTACAAGTTGTCATTCCAGAATCTGCTCGACGCGTTGGGTCGTGGCAACTCCAACGCCGGGGGAAGCTATGTCGCGCAGGGCGTTCAGCAATATGCGATTCGTGGCATCGGGCTATTGCGCTCCGCCGACGACATCGGACAGATCGTCCTGAGTTCGCGGGGCGGTACGCCTGTTCTCATTCGTGATGTCGCACAGGTGAAGGTCGGAGCGGTACCTCGGCTCGGTGTCGTTGGCCAGGACGACGACGACGACATCGTGACCGGCATCGTTGTGATGCGCAAGGGCGAGAATCCGAGCGAGGTCCTCAAAGGAGTCAAAGAAAAGATTGAGCAACTCAACAGCAAGTCGCTTCCGCCCGGCATGCAGATTGTGCCGTACTACGATCGCACCTGGCTCATGGCCAAGACACTGTCCACGGTATTTCGTAATCTGGTCGAGGGGGCGGTACTGGTGTCGGTCGTGCTCTACCTCTTCCTGTCCAATTTCCGCGCGAGCTTTGCGGTCGTTGTGGTCATTCCGCTTGCCCTGCTGTCGACATTTCTTGGCCTCAAAATCATGGGGGTGCCGGCAAATCTGCTGTCTCTGGGTGCTATGGACTTCGGCATCATTGTTGACGGTGCCGTGATCGTCATCGAGAACATATTGCAACGACTGTCACAGCAACCGGAGACCATGACGACCGATCAGCGCCGTGCAGTGATCGCTGGAGCCGCCAATGAAGTCGGTCGACCCACGTTGTTTTCAATGCTGATCATCATTGCCGCACACATCCCGATCTTTGCCCTGCAACGGCACGAAGGCCGCATTTTTCAGCCGATGGCGCTCTCAGTCACTACTGCACTGGTCGGTTCGTTGATTTTTTCGCTGACGTTAGTGCCACTTCTAGCGTTCTGGCTGCTGCGCAAGAAAGTTCCGCATCATGACAACACGATCGTCGCGACCAGCAAGCGAATTTACGTGCCGGTGCTGTCGTGGGCGCTTGAAAATCGACGCAAGGTTGTTGCCATCGGTGCAGCATCGTTCGTGCTGGCTATCGCCTGTGCAAGCCGACTCGGTTCGGAATTTCTTCCGGAATTAAACGAGGGAACGATCTGGGTCAATTTGCGGCTACCGGCCAGCGTTTCCACACACGAGGCCAGCCGAATCCTCGCCAGTGCGCGCAAGGCACTCCACACAGTGCCCGAAGTCGTCACCGTTGTTTCCAAAGCCGGACAACCGGAGGACGGCACCGATCCGAAAACCATCAGCATGGCCGAGCTGTTTGTCGATCTGAAACCGGCCGAGCAGTGGCGCCCTGGCTACACGAAGGAACATCTCATCGAGGAAATGGATCGGGCGGTATCGGCTATTCCCAGCATGGAGCCAAGTTTTTCGCAGCCGATTCGTGACAACGTACTGGAGTCAATCTCGCAAATTGATGGACAGATCGTGA
>CAYMSY010000259.1:0-4996 GCA_964393195.1 uncultured Alcaligenaceae bacterium
ATCAGTCACCACAAGTGACGTCCTCGGTGCAAAAGCCCATGAAGCGCGTTCTCGTTCTCGGTGCCGGAATTCTCGGCGTTCACACGGCCTATTTCCTGCGGCAACGCGGGTTTGAGGTGACGGTCATTGACCGCCAGCCCGGCCCGGCGCTGGAGACCAGTTTTGCCAATGGCAGCCAGATTTCGGTCAGCCAGTCGGACCCGTGGGCCAGCCCGCATGCGCCATTCAAGATCCTGAAATGGCTCGGCAAGGAAGATGCGCCGCTGTTGTTTCGCCTGAAATTTGACGTCAATCAATGGCGCTGGGGACTGCGCTTTTTGTACGAATGCCTTCCGAGCCGCGCCGAGCACAACACGTTACAGGCGATGCGCCTGTCGGAATACAGCCGCCGCACACTGCAGATGCTGCGCAAGGAGACCGGCATCCAGTACGACCACGCCGAAGCCGGCATCATGATGATTCATTCGAATCAGCAGAGTTTTGACGACGCGGCAAAGGCTGCGCAATTGCTGATCCGCAATGGCGAACGCCGCGATGTGTTGTCGGTTGCCGACGCAGTGAAGATCGAACCCGCGCTCGCGCATACGGCGCCTACGCTCGCGGGGGCGATCTATGCGCCAAATGATGAGTCAGGCGATGCCTACAAGTTCACAGCCGCGCTGGCCGAACGGGCTGCCAAACTGGGTGTGGAATTCCGCTACGGCACCACGATCAAGCGGCTGCTGCGTGAAGACAATGTCGTGGTCGGTGCCGTGGTCACTGACGAAAATGGCGAACGCACTGAAAAGGCGGACGCCTACGTGGTGGCGCTCGGTTCCTATTCACCCGCGATGCTGCTGGGTGTGGGTGTCGATGCACTCGTCTATCCGGCCAAGGGTTACAGCGCGACGCTGCCCATCGTAAACAAGGCCGGAGCGCCGCTTGGCAGTATCACTGATGATGAAATGAAGATTGTGTTCACCACCATCGGGGATCGTTTGCGTATCGCGGGCACGGCCGAACTCAATGGCTTTGACACTTCGCTCAACACGGTGCGCTGCGAGGCGCTGACCAGGCGCGCGAAACATCACTTCCCTGATCTTTGCGCATGGGATGCCGTTGAATACTGGACCGGTTTACGCCCGGCGACACCATCGAATCTGCCCATCATCGGGCAGTCGAATGTGAAGAATCTGTACCTCAATACCGGCCACGGCACGCTGGGCTGGACCGAGGGGCCGGGTTCCGCGCGAGCGCTGGCTGACATCATCGCAGGCGAAGTTCCGGAAGTGGACTATGCCTTTCTGAACGCACCGGCTCGTAAAATTGCGGTCTCCGCCGCGACCCCAGCCTCCTAAGTGAAAAAAACCTCCATTGCCGCCTTCCGCGTCGCCCTCGTAGCGTCATCCGTCCTGCTGCTGACCGTACCGTCGGGTGCACCCGAGGTACAGGCTCAATCACCTGTGCCTGCACCCGTGCCGGCAGCGACACCCGCTCCTGCAACCGCACCTGGCGCGGCTCCCGCAGCTCCAGCGACTGCCGCCAGTGCGACGCCCGCCGCAGCCGCTGCGCCGACCCCGTTGCCGCCGATCAACGCGGCGGCCTATCTGGTCGTGGAAGCGACCAGCGGTCAGGTGCTCGCCGAGCAGAACACCAAGCAGAAGCGCGACCCGGCGTCGCTGACCAAGCTCATGACGGCCTATCTGGTGTTCGACGCCCTGCACCAGAAGCAATTGAGCCTGGGCCAGCGCCTGCGCGTTCCGGAGCGGGCGTGGAAAGCGGAAGGTTCGCGCATGTTCATCGAACCGGGCGCGCCGGTGACGACCGAAGATCTGCTGCGTGGTCTGATCATTCAATCCGGCAATGACGCCGCCGTCGCGCTCGCCATCGCCGTGGCTGGCAACGAAAGCGAGTTTGTGTCGCGCATGAACCGGCATGCCAAGCGTCTCGGCATGAACGACACCCAATTCCTGAACCCGACCGGACTTACGCAGCAGGGGCATCATTCCACGGCTCATGATCTCGCCGTGCTCTCGCTGGCGCTGATGCGTGACTTTCCGCAATACACCAAGCTGTATGCCGAGAAGAGCTACACCCACAACCGTATCACCCAGGAAAACCGCAATCGCCTGCTGTTCGTGGACCCGACGGTCGATGGCCTGAAGACGGGGCACACGGATGCCGCTGGCTGGTGCCTCATCGCGACCGTCAACCGACCGCCGCGCAAACTGCTGACGGTGCTGCTCGGTGCACCGAACGAAGCCGCGCGCATTGCGGAATCGGTCAAGCTCATCGACTGGGCGTTCAGCGCCTATGAAGCGCGTCGACTGTATGAAGGTGGCAAACCAATCCAGCAGCTGGAAATCTGGAAATCCACGGTCGATACGATCCCCGTCGGTTTTCGCGACGATGTTACGGCCGTGACCGATGCCGGTCGCGGATGGGACATCACGACCGAGCTGACGATTCCCGAACCCAAGATTGGCCCGCTCGTTGCGGGTGAAACCGTGGGACTGCTCAAAGTCAAGCGCGCGGGCAACCTGATTTACGAACGCGATGTGGTGGCTATGGAATCCGCGCCGGGCGCCCCCATGTGGAAGCGGATGTGGCATAGCGTAGTTTTGTGGTGGAAAGGTATGTTCAAGTGATTTTTCTGAACGGGCAGTGGATGCCGATTGAAGACGCGAAAGTCAGCGTTCTGGACCGGGGTTTCATCTATGGCGATGGTGTTTATGAGTACGTACCGGTCATCAATGGCAAACCATATCGCCTCGAAGGCCATCTCATTCGCCTGAACAATTCCTGCAAGGAAATTGGCCTCAAGAATCCGTATTCGAATGCCGAATGGACGAAACTCGTCAACGAGATCGTCGAGAAGAACGGCAAGCATGACCAGGGCGTGTACTGGCAGATCACGCGCGGCGTGGCCAAGCGCGATCACAGCTTCCCGGTGGGCGTCGAACCAACCGTGTTCATGATGTCGAATCCGCTGCCGAAGCTCACGCAGGAGCAGATCGACAACGGCGTGCCGTGCTACACCTTTCCTGATACACGATGGCACCGTTGTCACATCAAGAGCATTTCGCTGCTCGGCAATGTGCTGGCGAAACAGCATGCAACGGAGCATGGTGGCGCGGAAGTCGTGATGCTGCGCGATGGGTTTCTGACCGAGGCGTCGGCCTCCAACGTGTTCTGCGTCTTTGGCGACACCATCGTTTCAGCACCCAAGGACAACCATATTCTTGGCGGCATCACGCTCGACGCGGTGTTTGATCTCGCGAAGAAAGCGGGCATGAAACTCGAAGTACGGCCCGTGCCGGAGGCTGAAATGTGGGCTGCCGACGAGATGTGGCTGTCAAGCTCCAGCAAAGGCGTGCTCGCCATCACCTCGCTGGACGACAAGCCCATCGGCAACGCGGCGCACATAGGCAAGCCGGGACCGGTGTTCAAGAAAATGTTTGCCCTGGTGCAGGCTGATTTGTATGGAACGCATTGAGCGGCTGCCATCATGAGTGATACCTCGTCCAAAGGTCCGAACGGCGCCAGGCCCGCCTACGAAGAATCGCTGTTTGAATTTCCGACCGAGTATCCGCTCAAGGTCGCGGGCAAAAACACGGTCGATTTCGAGCGCACGGTCGTTGAGATCGTGCGCCGCCATGTCGCCGATTTCGATGATTCCACGGTCACCGTGCGTGAGTCCAAAGGCGGCAAATATCTCGCCGTCTCGGTGAGCTTCACTGCGCAGTCGAAGGCGCAGCTTGACGCGCTGTACCGCGACCTGACTTCACACGCCGATATCGTCTGGGCTTTGTGAACACCGCAGAAATCGGATTGGCTTTGGCGGCATCGGCTCGTCGTGCTCACGCACTGTCTGCGCCTCGCCTTCGCGCCCTTTCGATCCCTGCGCTATTCACAGTTGATGAATGATTATCCGCTCGCTGGGTCGCGCTGACTATCAGGCGACGTGGGATCAGATGCGCGCGTTCACTGATGCGCGCACGCCTGACAGCGAGGACGAGCTGTGGGTCTGCGAACATGCGCCGGTGTTCACGCAGGGCATTGCCGGCAAGCCGGAACACCTGTTGTTCAATCCCGCGAACATTCCGGTCGTCAAGACTGATCGCGGTGGCCAGATCACGTATCACGGACCGGGGCAGGCGATGGTCTACGTGTTGTTCAACCTCAAGCGGGCCGGATTCGGTGTGCGCGAGCTGGTCATGCGTATCGAGAATGCGGTAATTGCGCTACTGGCGACGCACGGGATTGAGGCCTACGGCAAACGTGATGCGCCGGGCGTATACGTGCGCATGGCCGCGCAGGAGGCCAAGATCGCCGCGCTTGGCCTGAAAGTGCGCAACGGCTGCACTTATCACGGCCTCGCATTCAATGTGAACATGGATCTGACGCCGTTTTCCTTCATCAACCCTTGCGGTTACGAGGGTTTGCGCGTTACTCATCTACATGAGCTGGGCGTCGATTTGACCCTGGAGGACGCGGGGATGCGGCTTGCAGAGGAATTGAGCAGACAGCTCGCCGCGCCTGCCAAGTGAGAAAATAGCAGTATGGATACGCCCAGCACCACCGTTACTCCCGAATCTGTCCCGACCAGCGCGACGCCAAGCAATGCGCAGGGCATCAAGCACAAAGGCGAAGGCAAGACCGCCCGCATTCCGATCAAGGTCGTGAGCGCGCCGATGCTGCGCAAGCCGGAGTGGATTCGCGTCAAGGCGCCGACCGGCGAACACGCGGCGCGTTTCGGCGAGATCAAAAAGATCCTGCGCGAACACAATCTCTATTCAGTGTGCGAAGAGGCGAGCTGTCCGAACATCGGCGAATGTTTCGGCAAGGGCACGGCCACCTTCATGATCATGGGCGACATCTGCACGCGGCGCTGCCCGTTTTGCGATGTCGGGCACGGTCGTCCGAATCCGCTCGATGTCGACGAGCCGAAAAATCTCGCCAAAACCATCGCTGCGCTGCGCCTGAAATACGTGGTGATCACCAGCGTGGATCGCGA
>CAYMSY010000260.1:0-4984 GCA_964393195.1 uncultured Alcaligenaceae bacterium
GCCAGGTCATGTTCGCCTGTACGCCGAACGCGAGATTGCTCGCGTCGTGGCAGCCGGACCAGACGTCGGAGGTGTAGAAACTGGTCGGGCCACTGGGGCCGACGATGACCTTGCTGTCGGCCTGTGACGGCACGTGATAGGGCACGATGGGCGGGGGCACGATGGCGCGGAAGGTCGCGGCAGACTTCGGCGCGGTCGTCGACGCGGACGCAGACGCCGTGACCAGCGACATGAGTCCGATCTTTGAATGCAGTGATCCACCCATGTGGCCGTTGACCGTGGGCATGGCGGTGCCGCCGAAGGTCTTTGCGATATTGGTGAGTGATGAGAAGGTCAGCTCCGGCGTGCTCGCCGAACCATGGCATGACACGCAGTTCGGATCGAAAAACTGTCCGCCGTACAGTCCGTCGCCGCCGTCCTGTTTTTGCGGATCGACATAGCCCCAGAGCCATCCGTCTTTCGATGCGCTCGCCTGTTTGATGATGATGGTCCAGCCGTTGATCGCGCCCGGCTTGCCATTGTCGTCGTTGTACATCTGCTTGATGATCAGCGCGCCGTCGGGGATGCCGCCATTTGGTCGGCCGGCCTTGAGCCAGGCGTAAACCGACGGCGCGTAGTAATTGAGCACGAAGCCGTGCACGGAGCCGGTCCCGTTAGGCATCGGTCCAGTCATGCGCGGCACAGCGTCGTGCGGCCAGTTCAGCAGTTGCTGGCAGCCGGCCCAGATGAAGTTGGCGAAGGTGGACTGGTCGCTCGCGGAGAGTGGTTTGCTGCAGGCGGGCGGCAATGGCGCTGCCACGCTGTTTGCCGTTGGCGAGGCGGCTGGTGCCGTGTTTTGCGCACCGCTCAGGGAGGCCGTTGCCAGCACCAGAAGCACCGCGATGTTGCGGCCACGTCGCGCGCTGCTAACGGCCAAATTCATGAGTCGATTGCACATTACCGGTCCCCCTTCGCGCATCCGAGTTGGCACGCGTCAGGACATTGTCATGGAAGTGATGGCTCAGAGCAATCCCACCTTTGCGCATTTTCTGGCCATATGGCTTTTGATGAAAAGTACCATTTGATAAGGGCTCAGGTCGCGTTTTAATCAAATCTCGACTTTATGACTTATTGCGCTACAAGCCCTGTCCATGAGTCGATTAAAGGAAAAGTTGTAGATGGTTTGACAAACGGTTGCGACCGCTATGTAGTTCACCAACAGGTCAATTGACGCATCAGCAAGTCGGACGAAACACACAACAGCAATGGCTTCCAGCACATCAAGCGATCACCTCTGCGCTACCTGTTTCGCCCTTGCCAATCGCATGCTGCGGGCGATTCAGGGGCGCCCGGCGCGCACCGAGATCCGGGTGGGCGAACTCACACGACCGATTCAGGATTGACAGGCGAAGGAGCGAATGAAATGAGCGCACACAAAAGCGCAGGGCGGCCGGTGCAAGCAAGCACGGCGGGCACGGTCAGGCAATTCGTCGCCGACGTGCGCGCCGCGCTCGCGCGGGTCGCAGATGCGCAGCGCGCCCCCGCGATGCGCGCGTACATGCGCGATCAGTTTGAATTTCTCGGCGTCATGGCGACACCGCGACGTGAAGTGTTGCGTCCGCTGTTTCGCCCAAAGCGCT
Source organism: uncultured Alcaligenaceae bacterium (assembly GCA_964393195.1). GTDB lineage: Bacteria > Pseudomonadota > Gammaproteobacteria > Burkholderiales > Casimicrobiaceae > Casimicrobium. The sequence goes on from CAYMSY010000260.1 coordinate 1,620, forward strand.
CCCCGGCGGAGTTGTTCGCATTTGCCAATGCGTTGTGGGAATTGCCGGAGCGCGAGTATCACTATGCTGCGGCTGATTTGCTGAGGCGGCAATGGAAGGCGCTCACGCTGGCCGACGTTGATGCGATGCTTGATCTGGCGCAGCGGAATTCGTGGTGGGACACCGTGGATGTGCTGGCGGATGTGATCGGCGACGTCGTGCGCGTGGCCCGCGCCGCCGATCCGAAGGCGCAACGCTGCATGGATGCGGCGCTGAAACACAAGGACATGTGGGTTCGCCGTATTGCCATGTTGCACCAGCTTGGCTGGCGCAACGATACCGATGAAAAAAGGCTGTTCGACTATGCACTCAAACTATCACACGAGGAAGACTTCTTCATCCGCAAAGCCATCGGCTGGGCCTTGCGTGACTATGCCTATCATCAGCCCGAAGCGGTGCGCGGGTTTCTGGTGATGGCGGGTGATCGGCTGTCTCCGTTGTCGCGGCGCGAGGCCGCCAAGCATCTTTAACGGACAGCCTGCGGCGGTCAGTTCAACGGGCCGGTCACGAGGGCTTCCGCGTGCATGTCGTCAAACGACACGACGCGGTCGCGTCCGGTGCGTTTGGCGTGATAAAGCGCATCATCGGCGCGACGAATGATCACATCCGTTTTGTAGTCATCCTTCTCGGGGTCGAAGGTTGACAGCCCGACGCTCACCGTTACGATGCGGTCCGCTGTTGCCGCCGGGATGCGCAACGCTGCCACGGCATCGCGAATCGCGTTGGCAATGTGCATTGCACCCTCGGCATCGGTATGCGGCAGGACGACCACAAACTCCTCGCCGCCGTACCGCGCAAGGTAGTCCGCCGGTCGCTTGAGTGCGCGCTGCATCGCATGGGCGACGGCGCGCAAACACTCGTCTCCCTGCTGATGGCCGAAGCTGTCGTTGTACGCCTTGAAGTGATCCACATCAACCAGTATCAGCGCCAGCGGTGCCTGCTCGCGCTGCGCGCGGCGTACGTCACGCGGGAACTGATCGATGAAGTGTCCGCGGTTGTAGATGCCGGTCAGTGCATCGAGAATCGCGCGCTCACCGAGGGCGCGGTGAGCATGTGCGAGCTGACGATACAGGTTCGATGTCTGCCACACGAGCACGCCGAGCACGACGGACGACGAAACCACACTCAGGCAGCGTGCGGCATACCAGCCGAGACTGAAGCGTGCCGATGCCGCGAGCGTCAGCACGACATCGGCCAGACTGGCCAGGATGGCAACGGCCAGCCATGCGCTCAGGACGTCGCGCAATCGGGTGATCACCACGCACGCAATCAGCGCGATCAGGTTGAGCGACACAACGACAACAGCTGCGGGGGACTGCACCAATTTTGTGTAGGACGAGCCATCAATCAGCGGTGGCAGTATTCCACCCCCGGCCACGGCGAGCCAGGCCAGCGCGATTGCAGCGAGTGGTGCCAGCAGCACAATGCCCAGGCCGATGCGTGGCAGCTGTTCCTCACGGCCGCGCACAACCGATGGCATGCGCAGCACCAGCGCAAGCAATACAAACGCAGGGTAACCGCCGTGCCACAAAGTCCATATCCAGACAGCGCTCTGCGGCCCGGCACCGAGCAGGCCGGTGTCGGAAAACACGCCCGGGAAGATCGCAATCTGCACCACAGCCATGACGGCCACATAGATGGACGCGGCAGCAAGCGCACCGAGAAAGGCTTCACGTACGGACCGGAAGTGCGTCAGCAACATGTATGCGGTCAGGTACTCGGTGATGAAGATCGTCGTCGCAAATATCGGCAGGAACGGCTTCACCTCAGTGAGCGGACGCTCCGCGACAGGAAACAGGATGGCCGTGACAGCGACCAGCAGCACCGCGATCAACCCCGCCGACAACACTGAACCGCGCGATGACAGTTCGCGCGCAATCCGGTTTAACTCACTCACGCTACCTCTACCTCACGCTATTTACAACCCGCGAGCACGCGCTTCCACCGTGCGGTGCAGTCATCATGGCGACCGCAGGAGACGAACACACGCAGATTACTACGTTCGTCTGTCATGTTCCTGCAGCCCGAGGGCTGTGTGTGCGTTTGTTTGTCAACGCGCGCCGACCGCGTACCGTTACCTGCCCGCCACCGCGGCATTTCCGTTCGCGGCCCCCGTTTTGAGGAGCAGAACCATGTCATTCACTGAGTCCCGTCGCGAGTTTATGAAGAGCGGTGCCCGTGCCGGCGTCGCACTGGCTGTTGTCGCCGGGTCAGGTGGCGCGCTGAGCACCGTTGTTTCGGCGATGGTCCCCGCGGCTCCCGCAGCCGCCGCCGGTACCGTCAACAGTGAACTGCTGCATGCGCTTGGCGCCCGTATCGGCCTGGAAGTTACCGGCGCGTGGGGAGGTGCCGACGCGCCGGTTTCGCTTGCCTACATCGACGCAGCAGGTCCGACGGCAGACGCATTGCGCGAAGGCATTGAGCGCGGCATTCAGTGGGAAGCGGGTAGCGCGGCATCGTTGCGCGAATGGCAGGCACCTTACTGCAGCCTGCTCGGCGCCGCGCTGATCACCAACGAAATTACGGGCAAACAGGCGGTCGTGGAAATCGACGCGACGGTATTGAGCATGATCGCAATGGTTGAGTCGGTAAAAACGCCGGCTTCTGCCCACAAGCATGCGGTACTCACCGCTAGTGCTGACAATCTGTACCGCGTACGTTACCTGTCATAAAAATATCGGGGAGCAGCAACGCATTTGCCCGACCGTACCTGCGGTCGGGCAGGCGCGGTCCGCGGGCTTCGAGTCAGCTCGTACGCATCTGCGCGGGGTCGTAGAAAAACCGCTCTTCCAAGATCTTCTCATCTTGCCAGCGCTGATAAGCAAACTCATCAATGGTCAGTTGCTTGCCGTCCAGACGGGTAAAGTCAAATATCCAGTGAATGGCGACCCGGTCGCCCTCGATGGCGAAGAAGTCGACGGGATGGGTGAACACGGCGCTGTGTCGAGCGAGCGCGGCACGTTCATGCGCCACCAGATTGTCGCGACCTATGCGCGGCGGATGGTGGTTTTCCTGCATCGTCGCATTTGGCGCATAGAAGCGCTCAATGGCTTCGGCATGCTGGCCGCTGACGACAGTGGCGATGAAGGCTTCGACGGTTTCCCTGCTGGGCATGATGTTCCCGATGGGTCAATAGAGTTGTCTGTGGCAACAGCGGGCTCACGGATCATCGCGTATGCGCAAAAAGCTCGCAAAGCGCGGTTTTCCTGAGGGCGTGATCTCGCGGTAGGTGTAGGTCACGAGGCTGCCGATGGGCGGCGGATTGTCGCGCACCGCGTCACTGAATCCGGTGCCAAGCCGAAACACGATGCCGTCTTTCGTCTTGA
>CAYMSY010000261.1:0-4984 GCA_964393195.1 uncultured Alcaligenaceae bacterium
CAAAAATTTCGTCGCCACTGACGATCCTCATGGGCGACGCCGACGACTGGACGCCTGCCGCGCCGTGCACGACGTTCGCCGCGCGACTCAAGAACAACGACCAGCCAGCGAGCCTCACGCTCTATCCCGGCGCGTATCACGACTTCGACAATCCAGCCGGCAAATTCCGGGTGCGAGCCGATGTGCCGAATGGCGTCAACAAGGACAAGGGCGCCACTGTCGCGCCCGATCCGAAGGCGCGCGAAGACGCGATGGCGCGCATCGACGCGATCCTGCGCAAGCGCGGACTGGTAAAGACGGAAAAGGCGAACCCCCAGCCGTAATCGGGATTCGCCGGATGGCGGCTGCATGCATTTTTTGCGATATGGCTTTGTGCCAGAAGCCGCATTCACTGGCGGCTCAGGTCGCCAAATGATTAAAAGTCGATTTTTGGCGAAAACAGCCCATGAGCCCTACGCAGTGGTGCTTTTATACAAAAGCTGATAGCCCTGATTTTCGTGGGATGACACGGCACCGGTGGCTGCTCCGCCCATTAACATCGCTGCATGACACTCAAAAAACTCAACGTCGGCTGCGGCCGCAACTTGATCCCCGGCTGGGTCAATCTCGACAGTTATCCGCTGCCCGGCGTGGACATCGTGGCCGATCTCGAAACCTGTGGCAGCACGCCGTTGCCGCTGGCGGACGGGTCGGTTGACGAATTCCTGCTCTCGCACGTGATGGAACATATTCGCAACGTGCTACCGATGATGCAGGAGCTGCATCGCATCGCCGCGCCAAACGCAAAGATGGTCGTGCGCGTGCCGTACGGTTCCACCGACGATGCATTTGAAGATCCGACCCACGTGCGGCAGCTCTTCACCGGCTCGTTCGGCTATTTCTCGCAGCCGTACTACTGGCGCGCCGACTATGGCTATCGCGGCGACTGGCTGACCGAGACGGTCACGCTGGAGGTGCAGCGCTCACTCGCGCATCTGCCCGACGCCGAGCTGTGGGACCGCGTGAACAGTGACCGCAATGTCATCACCGAAATGATTGCGACGCTGCGCGCCATCAAGCCGATTCGCGAGCCGAAACGCGAACTGCAACAGCCGCCGACGGTTTACATCCTGCGGCCATGAGTCGTCCGACCGTTTGTCTGAACATGATCGTGAAAAACGAGGCGCACGTCATCGCGCGCTGCCTCGCCTCCGCGCGGCCGCTGATTGATCGCTGGTGCATCGTCGATACCGGATCCACCGACGACACCGAACGCGTCATTCGCGAAACGCTCGCCGGCATTCCCGGCACCCTGCATTCACGACCATGGAAAAACTTCGGCCACAACCGTAGTGAGGCACTGGATCTCGCGCGCGGCGAGGGCTGCGACTATTTATTGTTCATTGATGCCGATGAACTGTTTGATGTGAGGGAAGGTTTCGCCTGGCCGGACGAGATGACGGCCGACGGCTATGAACTGACCTGTCATTACGCCGGGACGCACTACGCGCGACTCGCGCTGGCGGCAACACGGCTGCCGTGGCGCTGGGTCGGCGTGTTGCACGAATACCCGGATTGCGGGCAGCCGGTCAAGGCGGAGCCGCTGGCAGCGCCGACCGTCATCATTCATCACGACGGCGCGCGCGCGCACGATCCGTCCACCTACCTCAAGGACATTGCGATTCTGGAGGCCGCGCTTCGCGAAAATCCCGGCAATGCGCGTGATGCGTTCTATCTGGCACAAAGCTACCGCGACGCGGGACGGCTTTCCGAATCGAAGCAGGCCTATCAGCGCCGCGCGGCGATGGGTGGCTGGGACGAAGAGGTCTGGTTCTCGCTGCTACAGGTCGCAGTAATGTCCGAGCGCCTTGGCGAACCGGAGACACAGGTGAGTGCGGCCTACCTCGCCGCGTTCAACGCGCGGCCGTCACGGGCTGAGCCACTGGTGGAGCTGGCCCGTTTTCACCGTCTGCGCGGCGAACATGGCCTTGCGTACCTGTACGCGAGGCAGGCCAGCGAGATGAAACAACCCGCCGACCGGCTGTTTATCGATCATGCGACGTATGCCTGGCGCGCGCTGGACGAAGTGGCGATCAGTGCCTTTTATGTTGGCACGGCAGAGGCAATGGCAGCGGGAAAGATTGCTACGTCAGCGCTGCTCGTGGCCGACAGCAGCCTGCCGGTTGCCGAAGCGGAACGGGTCAGGCGCAACGCCGGGTTCTACGGTATTCACTGAGCAGCGAACGAGACGATTGGCTCGCCGCGCAATGACGTGGCGCAGGGTGCGCCGCCGTCAATGACGCTGTAGCGACAAGCTAGCGTTCGACTTTCACCGGGCGCGGTTGCTCCGGCGCTTTCTCAAAACGCATCTTGGTGCCGTCCCACCAGAGTGGTGCGGCGGAGCGACTGGTATCGCCATCGCTTTGCATCACAGCCTTCAGTTGCGCATCGAAGCTGGCATCGGTGAGTTGCGTCGGCAATCCCCCTTTGGCCTTGGCAGCGTCAACGCGAGTGCCCACCGCTATCCAGCTGAACTTGACGTTGGCGCTACCGCTAGCCACCGCAACGGTGAACCCCTGGGCGGTGATGCTTTCGACGTAAAGCTGCGCCGGTGAGCCCACCGGCGTAACGGTCACCACAGGCTCCGCACCGAGCATGCCGGCGTAACCGCTGCTGAATGGCACGTACACCGTAGCACCCGCCAGTTGCGCCGAGCCGCTGTCGTAGACCTTCAAATCCGGCGATGTCACCGCGTAAGCAGCAGTGCGCTCGCCGCCCTTTGCCGCGTTTGCAATCATGTCGGCGCTGAAGCCGCTGTTATAGACATTGCCCATGTTGTAGGAGGCAAACAGATTACCGCTGCTCACCGAACCCATGACTTCGCCTTGCGAAACCGAGCCGATCATGCCGCCGAAGAACCCACCGCCGACGCCTTCCTGCGACGCAGCGGTTCCACGTCCGGCACCGCTCGCGTACGCGGCACTGCCGTAGACGCCGAAATTGGTCAAGGCTGAGCTGCGGTAGCCCAATGACCCCCAGTAAGTGCCACTCACCTCCGCACCGAGAACACCGCCCGTTCGGTCGTAGTCGTTGTAGTTATGTCCCGAAACGCCGAAGGTGTAGCGATCGCCCCAGAAGTTGTAACCTTTGATCGCTTCATTGGTGCCGATTTGTGCGTAGCTCACGCCATCGTTCTGCGAGTCTCGGGTGCGATAGCCAAATATCGTGGACTGACCATCGCCATTCGCCGTCAGCTGTTGACGGTAAGCGTAGAGCTGATAGGCGATCGATGGTGTGGTGAGGCCAACCGACGTACTGGTGCCATTGTCCTGAATTTGCGAGTTGCCAACAGTGCTGGCGCTGGTGAATTTGGTGACGTAGTTGTTGGTGCCGACGAGCGAAACTGCTGGCCCCGTCGCGCCTGTGGGTCCTGTCGCACCGGTTGCTCCCGTCGCCCCGGTTGGACCCGCCACGGTGCTGGTAGCACCCGTCGCCCCGGTGGGTCCCGCCGGGCCCGCCGCGCCTGTTGGACCTGCGACGGTACTCGTGGCGCCAGTGGCACCCGTAGCACCTGTGGCGCCAATGGGCCCTACCGGTCCGGTGCTGCCCGTGGCGCCCGTTGATCCGGTGGCTCCCGTGGCGCCGGTCACGCCGATCGGACCCTGGGGTCCCGTGCTGCCGGTCGCACCGGTTGCTCCCGTGCCACCTGTGGCGCCGGTTGAACCTGTCGCGCCCGTTGATCCAGTCGCCCCCGTGGGCCCGGTCGGCCCCGTGCCGCCCGTCGCGCCGGTGGACCCGGTGGCCCCCGTCGGTCCGGTCGCGCCAGTGGCACCGGTCGGGCCGGTAGGTCCGGTGCTGCCAGTAGCGCCAGTGGCCCCTGTCGATCCGGTCGCACCGGTGGAGCCGGTTGCTCCAGTAGCACCCGTCGGGCCGGTTGGACCCGTGGCGCCAATGATCGGCGGACATTTGACCAGACTGCCGGTGGCGTCAAAGCAGACCACCCCGGAGGAGACGCCACTCGTGGTCGGCAAGCCCGGCACGATGATGATGCCGCTCGGGTCTATGGTCAGCAGTGTCGTGGCGCCACTGGCGTCCTTGACCACGACCTTGCCGCCCGGAGGCGCCTTGATCTCGACGTCGGCGGCCAGGCTGTGGCCGCTGCCGGCGGCCAGGGCCACGGCGACTGCAAGTGCGAGCGGGTGGCGGCGAAACTGCTTGTTCATCGTGTCGTCCTCTGTGTGTCTCGTGTGTCTCTGCGGGCGCTGCGGCGCCGCAGGTGGGCGGTCAGTGCAATGAGCGTGAGCATCATGGCGATGAGCGTTATCGGGGAGGTGGTCGGGATCACCGGGGCGCCAAACCAGCGGATGGTGGCGCCGTTGATGAGGTTGGTGAGCCCGAGCGCGATCCATTCGCCGGTGGCGCTCATGTCGCGCACGGCGAGGAAGGCCATGGTCTGTACCGGTACGACCAGGTTGATGTTGGCGTATTGCCCGGCAATCGTGGATTCGATGCGCAGCGGCGACGCGGCGGTGCCGGTCATGGTGAGTTGGTGCTGCACGTTCTGCGACGAGCCGGCGGCGAAGCGATAGAGCTTGCCAAGGGTGCTGACGACGCTCAGGCGGTAGAAATTGCTGTTGCCGCTGATCGTTGAGGTGGTAGCGCAGGCCGGCGCGTCAACGAAGAAAACGGTGCCGGTGCCCGGATTCAGGCTGCCGCCGCTGTTGCTCCAGTCGCCCGCAAGCGTGATGGTGCCAGCCGTGCCCAGCGCGATGTTGCCACCGGCCTGGATGGTGACGCTGCGTACGTTGTCAAGGCGGCCTCCGCCCAGATCCAGTGTGCCGCCAACGATGACGTCCGTGCACACCAGGTCAACGACGCCGCCCGCGAGGCTCATCGAGCCGCCCGCTGGTACCAATAGGTCAGCGTGGGCGGGCACGCCGCTCAGCAAAGCAACAAGCGCCGCGAACCCCGCTGTCAGGTGCCGCCTGATTCCCCTCATCTTTTT
>CAYMSY010000262.1:0-4934 GCA_964393195.1 uncultured Alcaligenaceae bacterium
AATCGACAGGGTTTGCGGACGCCGGATTGACTTCGCATATTTGGTCGAGCGAAACGTGTGGATGCGCCGACAGAGCGGCTGTCCCCTCCCGATACCGCTCCCCACTCAAATTGAACTCGCCATTCGCAGCCAATTTCTCCTTAGACACAATCAATCCGCGCTTCGGCGCTAGCTCGCTCACTGACCTTCGCTGTCGCAACGCGCTCAGGTACTCGTCCAGCTCTTTCTTCACTTGCGGCAAATCGCTGTTCGCCACCGCGCGGCGCTGCGCACCGAGGCCGTAGCCGTCGTTTTCAATCTTGAAGAAGGCGACGCTGTCAGCCTGTTTCGCAAGCGATTTGTCGAGGATGAGGATGGAGGTTTTCACGCCAGAATACGGGTTGAAACAACCGGCGGGCAGCGAGATCACCGCGACCAGCGACTGGTTCACCAGCATCTTGCGCAGTTCTTTGTACGCGGTCTGGCTTTGAAAAATGATGCCTTCGGGCACGATGATGCCCGCGCGACCGGTCGGCGTCAGGTGCTCGGCGATGTAGTCAACGAACAGCACCTCGGAGCGCTTGGCCTGAATCGAAAAACGCTTGTGCGGCTTGATGCCGCCCTTTGGCGACATGAACGGCGGGTTGGCAAGGATCACATCAAACTGCTCGTTCCAGCGCTCGTCGCTGGTGAGCGTGTCGTACTCCACCACATGTGGGTCGGGAAAGCCGTGCAAATACAGATTCACGAGCGACAAGCGCACCATGTCCGGCGAAATATCGAAGCCGACGATGTTTTGCGCGAGCTTTGTGCGCTCGGCGGGCTTGAGCTTGGCGCCGGGGCGATCCTTGCCGTTCTGCGCGAGGATGTGCTTCCACGCCGAGATCAAAAAGCCTGCTGTGCCGCAGGCCGGGTCGAGCATGCGCTCGTGCTTTTGCGGGTTGACGATGTCGACGATGAAGTCGATCAGGTGGCGTGGCGTGCGGAACTGTCCGGCGTCGCCCTGACTGCCGAGCACTGAGAGCAGGTATTCAAACGCGTCGCCAAGCTTTTCTGAATGGTCGTAGCGGAAGACGTCGATTTCTTTGAGGAAACTACGCAGCGTTTCCGGGTCGCGATAGGGCAGATACGCGTTCTTGAAAATATCGCGAAACAACGGTGGCAGATGCGTGTTGCGCGTCATCTGGCCGATGGCTTCGGAATAAAGATTCAGCGTGTCCTGCCCGCCCATGTTGGCGGCGAGCAGTTTGGGCCAACTGAATTTGTCAAACCCGTTGATGAAAAAACTGCGCTTGCCGCCCAGCGCCTCAGCCTGCGCGTCCATGTCGTCCATGAACTTGTAGATGAGCGCGATGGTGATCTGTTCGACCTGCGACTTCGGATCGGGCACCTTGCCGACGAGAATATCGCGCAGCGAATCGATGCGGCGCTTGGTGTCAGAGTCGAGCATGGGTAACGATAGTCACATGAATTGGTTAAGTGGCACGTAATCCTTTACGTACTCGGGAATGGCTTTGCGCCAGTCCGCCGGGACGGCGGTCAGGTCAGACGTGTTGAAGCTCTGGTTGACATTGAGCTCCGCGAAGCGCCCGTCATCCACGATGGCACGCAGCGTGGCGTCGGACGCATATGCCTTGAAGAAATACTTCATGGCGGCAACGGCGGTGGTATTGGCTGAGGCGTTTCCGTCATCTGCCTGGTCGGTCTGCAGGCCAAGTTGCGCCTGATTGGCGAGCAGGAATTGCTGGAATTCGTCCTCAAGCAGTTCGTCGGCAGACTTGAAATACGGGATCAGGCCGAAAATCTTTTGCAGGATCTCCTTGAGCGGCAGACGGCGATCAACGCCCGCCGCATGGCGCAGTTTTTCAAGGCTGTAGAACTCGGTGGGTTTGTCGAAAAGCTGACTAACCACGTATTCCGCCGCCTGTTCCCAGCGCTCATCGGCGACGGCCGTCTTGAGAGCGTCATCAGCTTTCACGGTCTCTTCAAATTTGTCGAAGAACATGCGATCAATGCGCATGCCTTGCGGGCCGATCTGCTGCTCGGCCGTTGCGCGCAGTGCGTCACCGCCCGTGTGGTGAAAGCTACCCGGTGGCGGCGGTGGTGGTGGCGGCGGCGTAGTCGGGCCCTCGCCGCCCTTCGTACGTGCGGGCAGGTGCAGCACTTCGTCGTAGTCGAATTTTTCCTCGAAATACTCGCAATTGGCGAAGAAATCGAAGAGCTTGAAGGCGGTCTTCTGCGGCGCAGCAATCAACGGTTTCATGCGGTCGTCGCGCAACTCGTCGAGGAAGTTGTGCTTGCGGGTGCCCCGCCCCTTGATTTGGACAAAGTCAGACGGCGAGAACACCGGACGCATGAGTGCGAGATTCAGGATGTCTGGGCAGTCGTAGCCCGTGGTCATCATGCCGACGGTGACGCAGACGCGGGCCTTGCTGGTTTTGTAGGTGTCGACGAAATTGGCGGAACCGAGCAGATTGTTATTTGCGAAATTGATGGTGAGCTGTTGCGCGCCGGGCACTGACGAGGTGACTTGAACGGCGAAATCAGACTGGTATTTACCGGGAAAAAGCTGGTCGGCAATTTCGTTCAGCAGTTGGGTGAGTTTGGCCGCGTGGTTTTGGCTGACGGCGAAGACGAGGCCTTTGCCGACTTCGTTGCTGACTGGATCGCGTAGCGCGTTCTTGATGAAGGTTTCACAAAACACGCGGTTGGTAGATTCGGAAAAAAACGATTTCTCGAAACTGGTGTGAATGAACACTTGCTCCTGATCGCCAGTTTCGCCCGCGGGAGTGACAACGGCGTAACCTTCGTCAGAGAGCAGTTGCGTGGTGACGTCGGTGCGTGCGTCAACTACCACTGGATTGACCAGTACGTTGTCGCGAACTCCATCGAGTAGCGAATAGCGGAAGGTCGGCTGTCCTCCTTCGCAACCGAATGTGCGGTAGGTGTCGAGCAACAGGCGACGCTCCTGCTCGCGCGGGTCACGTGTGGCAGGCTTTGATGCGTCGAAGTTTTTGAGGTAGTCCTTGGGTGTGGCCGTAAGGCCGAGTTTGTAGCCGACGAAATATTCAAAAACGGCACGCGCGTTGCCACCAATGGAGCGATGCGCCTCGTCAGAAATCACCAGATCAAAATCAGTCGGCGAAAACAGACGCTGGTATTTACCGTTGAACAGCAGCGATTGCACAGTAGTGACGACGATCTCAGCTTTGCGCCAGTCGTCGCGGCGTTCCTTGTAAATGACCGTGCTGTAGTCGTTCTTGAGATAGGCGTTGAACGCTTTCCATGCCTGCTCTTCAAGCTCCAGACGATCTACAAGAAACAGCACGCGACGAGCGTTGCCGGTGCGCAGGAAGAGCTTGATGACGGCAGCGGCAGTGAGCGTCTTGCCGGTGCCGGTAGCCATCTCAAACAGAAATCGATTTTGCCCTTCGGCAACGGCGTCCTGAAGCGATTGCAATGCGCGTTTCTGATAGTCGCGCAGAAAGCGGAGCTTGTTCTTTTCGATGAACGTATCGCGCTCGCCAGCGTTCTGCCAACCCGCCTCCGACTCGTACCCGGGCATTTGCGTGAGCGCAATGTAATCGCGCCCAAAAAGCTCGGTGATGAGCTTGGTCTGGTCAGGCTCGAACTTGCGGTAACTCTTGATTGAGTCTGGGCGCGGAAACTGCGTGATGACGTGCGGATTGCCATGATCCACATCCCAAAAGTAGTGAAGATTTCCGTTGGAGAGGATGATGAAGCGGCAGTTCTGCGAGCGAGCATATGTGCGCGCCTGCTCCTTGCCGTACAAGGGATTTATTTTTTCTGATTTGGCTTCCAGGACGGCAAGCGGAAAGCCCTGTTCATCCAGCAGCAAAAAATCGATGAAACCGTTGCTTGCTGCTTCAAAATTTTCGCCAAACGCGTCAACCTGGGTACGCGTGAGTTTGACTTTAGGCTCGAGCGAGACGTTTGCCGGGCCGTGCGTGTCGTCGAAAAAACGCCAGCCTGATGCTTCGAGCAGCCGGTTGATCTTGATGCGGGCGGTGGCTTCTTTCACGGGTCGCGAATGCTCAGGGCTCTCGTTTAGGGGGACTTAAGCGGCAAACGCGCAATCGTTCAACTATAGCCTTATGCGCTCACATTCGTAGCAGGAAAGCACCTCATGATTGCCTGCTGGTCGCGCTCATACAATATTTTGTATAATTAGAACAGTGAGAGATCCAAAACCTGTCGAATTTCGCGGTTCTGCACTTGATGATCTGCGTAGTTTTCCGCTCTCAGCACGACGCGAGGCGGGCTTTCAGATCGATCTTGTGCAGCGCGGAGAGATGCCGGACGACTGGAAGCCGATGCCGACGATTGGACAAGGTGTTCAAGAGATTCGCATCCGCGACGCGGCCGGCGCGTTTCGTGTGGTGTACGTGGCGAAGTTTGTCGATGCGATTTACGTGTTGCATTGTTTTCAGAAGAAAACTCAAAGAACCAGCAAGCCCGATTTGGACCTGGCCGAGAACCGATACCGTGACCTGCTAAAGGAGCTAGCCCGATGAGCAAAAAGCAATTTACAAGCGTGTGGGACGCCATAGAAGACACGCCGGAAGAAGCGGAAAACATGAAGCTGCGCTCCAGCTTGATGATCGCGTTGAAGGCGCACATGGAGCGCGTCGGGCTAAGTCAATCCGAAGCGGCAAAACTCTTCGGCGTAACGCAGCCGCGCGTGTCCGATCTCGTGCGCGGCAAGATCAATTTGTTTGGCCTGGATGCGTTGGTCAACATGGCAGCAGCAGCGGGCTTGCATGTGGAAATGCGGGTGCTTGAAGCTGCTTAACTGCTGACGATACGTGCCCCTGTTCGTCGGGCGCGACTAGCTATGACTGCTAGAATTCAAAGCTTCGGTGTGTGGCGCAGCCTGGTAGCGCACTTGCATGGGGTGCAAGGGGTCGTAGGTTCGAATCCTATCACACCGACCA
>CAYMSY010000263.1:0-4934 GCA_964393195.1 uncultured Alcaligenaceae bacterium
CCGAGCCTTGTCGAATACAACCGCATGATTGCGCTCGGCTGGGCGGGCGAGGGCGTCGCCTATTGCGCGACGGCGGCGCAGCATCCGGTCGCCGAGTCGGCACGCATCGCCGCCGTGCAGCAGGCAGCGGCCTTCGATTCGCGGTGCGCGGAGGCGGCGCCGTTCTACTATGAAATTGGCGACCGCAACGGCTCGCGCGTGAGCGGCAGCATCGGCCTGATCTATGGCCCGGCGACAGTGCTGCCGATTGCGTCGGCGTCGAAGTGGATCTATGGCGCCTACGTCACGCAGCAGCGCGGCGGCGTGCTCACTGCGGATGATGTGCGTTTCCTGAGCTTCCGCAGCGGCTATGTTTCGTTCAGCGCATGCACGCAGGGTGACACGGTCGGCAGTTGCGCGGTCGCCGGCGCCAACGACGTCTACACCCCGGCTGCCGTGAACAAGTTTTATTACGGCGGCGGCCATATGCAGATGCATGCCGCGAGCTACATGGGGCTCGGCGCACTCGGTAACGCGGGTCTTGCCGACGCCATCCTCGGCGGACTGGGCATCAGCGCATCAAGCGCCGATTTCCGCTATTCGCAGCCGCAACTCGCGGGCGGCGTGACCACTTCGGCCAATGTTTACACCGCATTTCTGCGCAAATTACTCAACCAGACGCTGATCGCCGGTGGCCAGCTCAACGCCGGCGCCACATGCACTAACAGGACAACCTGCGCCGACGCACTGTATTCGCCGTTCCCGGAAACCGAGAGCCCGAACTACAGCATCGGGCATTGGGTGGAAGACACCATCGTCGCCGACGGCGCGTACTCGAGCGCAGGCGCGTTCGGCTTTTATCCGTGGATTGAGCCGACGAAAGCAAACTACGGCGTGCTGGTGCGCGCGGTCGCGGTCGACAAGCCGGCGATGGACTCCGTCACCTGCGGACGCGTGTTGCGAAAGGCGTGGGCGACGGGGACTGTGGAGTAGCGAACTGTCGTTCGGGTGCAAAACTTTACGTTAATCGGCGTATCAGCTTTTAATGAAGAAGCCCATTCAAGAAGGGTTCACGCGCCAATTACGCAAATAATCGACTTCATGGCAAATTGAGCCTTATGCCCTATACAGAAAGGCATTGCATAAAAAGCTGAACATGAATTGAGACCATTTTGGCGATCTCCGCCGCATCGCAACGGCGAGTGCTAGGGCACGATTCGCGTCGAGAGATAGGTCTCGATGGCCGCCGCGTCGCGGGTCGCACAGGCGCCGAGCGCGCCCGCCGTCAGCGCACTGCCGCGCAGGCCGAGCATGTAGCGCAGCGTGAGCACGCCGTCGGTGGTGGCATCGACCTGACCATTGGCGTCGACGTCGAGCACCGCGAAGGTGGGTGGTGGCGGCGCACACGTGACGTTCACTGTGGTCGGCATCGACGCGCCGTGTGCGGCGCAGCGGAAGTAATAAGTGCCGGGTGCCGTAAACGTCCGTGCGTAGCTGCTGCCGCCAGCGTGAATGCGGAATTGGTGATCTGTACCGGGTGAAAGCTGAGGTTGCCGTCCCAGGTCACGGTTTCGCCGACCAAAATCGAGACCGAGGTCGGCGTTGGCGAGAAGCCCCAGGTGATGGTTTCGTTGGCGGCTTGTGCGGATGCCGCAGCCAACAACAGCAGAACGCCCGACAACAGCGCACGGCCCGGTTTACTCGACAGGATGGTGGACGAGGAACGTTTCAGGTGCATCGCGGAATCTCCGTGGGGTGACGGCGGATGTTAGTCGGCCTTGCCGCGTTCAACAACCACCTTGCGGGCGCGTCCGCGCAGTCGCACCCGCGAAGCCCCGACCGCTACTTGCGCGGCTGGCTGCGGTATTGCACGTTCGCCCGCTGTGCCGTATCGGCTTTCGCGCGCCAGTCATCACTCATCGCTGCGTCCTTGCGGAAGCCGCAATTGCCGCTCTGATACCAGAATGAGAGCGTGCCCATCGCGCGCCAGCTGCCCTGATCAATCGCCTGCCGCAGGATGCGTTCTCCAGCCGCGAGGTCCTTCCTGACACCGATACCGCACGCCACGATATCGGCGTAGCGAATGGTCGCATCCTCATGCCCGGCGTCTACCGCTTTCTTGGTCCACATCGCGGCCTGCGGCAAATCGGACTTGACGCCACCGAGACCGCCATGCACGATTGAGCCGTAGATGTACCAGGCCTCCGGCAAATTGCCGCGCGCCGCTTCACGCATCATTGCCACGCCGCGCGGAACGTCCTTGACCTCGGGCGCGTGACCGTTCATGAGGTCAATGGCGAGGTCAAACTGCGCCTGGGTGACGCCACGGGCAGCGTCGACGTTGTTGCGGCAGCGCTTGAGATGGCGCTGCGCGTCGATTGAGCCGCTGACGTCAATCTTGGCGTCAAGTGCGCGCTGGAACCAGTCGGCCGCGACCTCGAAGCTCTGCGCCACGCCGCGCCCGTACTCGTAGGCGAGGCCGAGGTTGTACATGCCGTAGGCGTTGCCGCCGTCGGCGGCGCGGCGATACCACTGTGCCGCGAGCGGATACGACTGTGGACGTCCCTTGCCAGATTCATGACAGAGGCCGAAATTGGTCGCAGCGACGGGCTCGCCCTGACCAGCGGCGGCTTCCCACCAGTTGCAGGCCTCGGTCGCGTTTGCGGTGACGCCTTTCTCGCGCGTGTAGATGCGGGCGACGCGAAACTGCGCATCACGATTGCCGTTGCGGGCAAGCGGCAGGTACAGCGGGAGCGCCCTGGCATCGTCCCCGGCGGCGTAAGCTTTCTCGGCCTCGGCCATCGCCGCGCGTGCCGGATCGGGCGGCGGCACGGTGGCCGCAGGGCGTGGCGGATTGGTTTCGCACGCGGCGATCAGCAGCACCGCAACGGCACAAACGAGAAGGTGAAGCCTTGACATGGACGACTCCTGACGGCGGTGGCTGGCAGAACAGCGTAGCGCTCGAGCCGCCCTTTGGCAAGACAGAAAGCCCTCGCGACTTGCAGCGCTCCGCCTCGCCTAGCGCACGGTCCTGCCGAGATCCGCCATCTTCGTGAGCCAGCGCTCGCGGCCCCTGGCCGAACCCTCGACGAGGCCGATCACGCTGCTGCGGATCGGTCCGGCGCCGACAAAGGCGAGGATGTTGCGCTCCAGCACCTTGAGTCCGTGCGAGCGGAAATACCAGCGGAAGATGAGGGCCGGCATGCCCATCGTCACCACGACGCGCACGGACTTGCCGCGCAGCGGTTTGGCCAGCGCCTTCTTCGCCGGATCGTTGCCGCTGAACACGGGGATGCGCAGCACCTGCTCGAAGAAGCCCTTGAGCAGCGCTGGCATCGTGCCCAGCCACAGCGGAAACAGGATGACCAGATGATCGGCCCAAGCGACGTCGGCATTGGCAGCTACCAGTCCCGGCGGCACCGATCCCGTCTCCCAATCAGCCTTGGTCCGCAACAGCGGAAAGTCGAGCTGCGCCACGTCAACCACGCGAACCTCATGGCCCGCTGCCCGCGCCGCACCGTTATACGCGGCCGCCAGCGCGTGACAAAAGTGCTGCCCGCCAGGATCCGGGTGACCCTGCAGTACGACGATTCGACGTGCGGTCATCGTCCGCTCTCCATGAATTGCATCAACGCAATTTTCAGCCCGGCACCGCCGGGGGCGTCTTGACGGTCGTCAATCGCCGGAGACGCTGGCTTGCGGTGTGTCGTCGATCCGGTTCGGCAATGCGAAGAAGAAGCTGGCGCCCTTTTCCGGTGCGGCCTCTGCCCATACGCGACCGCCCTGACGCTCAATTGCGCGGCGAACGATGCTCAGGCCCACGCCGTGTCCGTTGAATTCGGGTCCGTGCAGCCGTACGAATGGCTCAAACAGCACCGGCGCGCAGTCGTGGCGGAAGCCGACCCCGTTGTCGCGCACCTGAATGATGGTTTCCCGCGTGTCGGCGCTGGCCAGCAGCTCGACACAGCCATCCGGACGGTAACCGCAGAACTTGACGGCGTTGCTGATGAGATTGGTCAGCGCCGGGCGCAGCAGGCTGGCATCGGCGTGCACCGGCGGCAGTTCGCCGACGATGAAGTGTGGCAGCCGGGCGGCGGGATTGTTCAGCGTGACGGCCGCGATCGCTTCCTTCGCGAGCGCGTTCAGATCGGTCGCTGCCTTGTGCACATCGTGATCACCCACGCGGGCCAGCGTCAGCAGCGCCGACACCAGCGCTGCCGATTGTTCGGCCTGCGCTGCGATCAAGGGCAGCACGCGACGCGCCACCGACACGTCATCGCGATGCAATGCCTCGTCGGCCGCACGCGCGAGACCGGACATGCCGCCCAGGCTCCCGCGCAGATCGTGCGAGACGTTGCGGTTGAAGCTTTCCAGCCCGGCGACGATGTTCTGCAGATCCGCCGTCCGTTGCGATACGGTTTGTTCGAGCGAGGCGTTGAGCACGGTGAGCGCCCGTTCCGCCTCAATGCGGCGTTCATTTTCCTGTTCCAGCGCGCGCCGCCGGCGCACCAGGCTGACGGTCAGCAGGATCAGCCCGAACGACATCTCGGGGATGATGGCGTAATAGCGGACATAGAACGAATCGAGACCGCCCCACAGCAACGCGACCAGCAGCAAGGGCAGCGACGCCAGGCCCACCGCGATGGCCTCGTGGCCGGCCGAAGGTTCGGCCCGCGCCGCCTTGATCGAAGCGTACAGCAGCACCAGTGTCGTGACCATGAACGGCAACATGCCCCACGGGCGAGGCAAGGGCACGCCCAGCATGACGGCGACTGCAATCAGGAGCAGCGGTGTCACCGCGAGCGCCATGACTCGCGACGACGACTGCGCCGGGTCGGCAAGATATTGCAGCAGCCCGCGCGCCACCGCCATCCCTGCCAGCGCGTGCAGCGCGGTCGCGGGACCGTTCATGAACTCCGTGGTCGGGATAAAGCGGGCGTCGTTCGCGTACTGCA
>CAYMSY010000264.1:0-4884 GCA_964393195.1 uncultured Alcaligenaceae bacterium
GCGCGCCTCAGCCACCGGATCGGCCATGGCAAGATCGGCGCCCGCGCCTGCCGGCCCCATTTCCCGGCGCTGGGCAAGCTGGAGCCGCTCCTCGCCATAAGCGGTGTGCAGGCGCAGCAGCGCGCCACTCAGGGCTACTCAACGCTACGCGCGATATGCTCAGCGCACAAAATTCATTGAGGAGGTTCCGATGAAAATGATCACCAGCACCGCATTTGCGGCAATGGCACTGATGGGCTTGACGTCCGCCCACGCTGACGGCGTGCTGAGCGTTTATTGCAGCTACCAGAAAGACTGGTGCGAGGCGATGAAGAACGCCTTTGAAAAACAGACCAACACCAAGGTCAACATGACGCAGAAAAGCTCGGGCGAAACCTTCGCTCAGGTCAAGGCCGAAGCGTCGAACCCCAAGGGCGACGTGTGGTGGGCGGGTACGGCTGACCCGCATGTGCAGGCGGCGAATGAGGGGTTGACGCAACCCTACGTCTCGCCCAATGCCGCAAAGCTCCACCCGTGGGCGAAGAATCTCGCGGCGCAAACGAAGAACCACGCCGTGGGTGTGTACGCCGGACCGCTGGGTTTTGGCTACAACCCGGAAGTGCTCAAGAAAAAAGGCGTTGCCGCACCGGCGTGCTGGAAGGATTTGCTTGACGCGAAATACAAGGGCGAACTGCAAATGCCGAACCCGTTCTCGAGTGGCACGGCTTATGTCGCCATCGCGACCTTTGTGCAGTTGATGGGCGAAGAGCCGGCGTTTGATTACCTGAAGAAACTCAACGCCAACATGAACCAGTACACCAAGAGTGGCGCCGCGCCGGTGAAAGCGGCAGGTCGCGGCGAGACCGGTATCGGCATCTCCTTCATTCATGATGCGGTTGCCGAGGCGAACGCGGGGCTGCCGGTGGTCAGCGTCGCGCCGTGCGAAGGCACGGGCTACGAGATCGGGGCGATGAGCATCATCAAGGGCGCGCGCAATCTCGAGAACGCAAAGAAATTCTACGACTGGGCTTTGACGCCGGAAGCGCAGGCGCTCGGCGCGCAGGCCAATTCGTTCCCGGTACCGAGCAATCCGGCGACACCGCTGCACCCGAAAATGCCGAAGTTTGAATCGATCAAGCTGATCAATTACGACTTCGCGAAATACGGTTCCAGCGAAGAGCGCAAGCGTCTGCTCGCCCGATGGGAAAAAGAGATTGGAGTGGCAGCAAAATAACAGTCAGCTTTTTAGACGAATGCCGATTGGAAGCGGCCTGGAGCGCGAAAATTAAAAAAGTCGACTTTTTATGTTTCGTGCTTTCAAGCCCTTTGTGGAAAGGGTTTGATTGAAAAGTTGTAACTGAAAAGTGATCCAAAATGCGTTGTCGCGCCCACCGTGGTACGGCCGCGCATGTCGCATGGGCGTGGTCGGTGTCGTCTCTTGCAGCAGATCGATACTTTTGAGGTCTGCCATGACTACCGCTGCTGAACTCTCCGCCTTGCGCGACCGCATCGCACGCATCCTGACGACCGATCCCTGTCAGCGGATTGAATTCAATATTCCGGGCTACCGGCTGCGGCCGGGTGGCTTCTTCGTGATCGGCACGTCGCTTGCATTTTCCGATGCCGCGCATCATCCGTCCGGCCATCGCGGCCGCCCGATGCATGTGCGCGTCGAGCACATGCCGCCGCACGTCGGCGCGATGTACTACGCACGCAGCAATTCGATTGTGGTGCCGCGCGCGAACTACGGTTTGCAGGATTTCGAACGCGAAACCATCGTGCACGAGGCGACGCATGCCATCTTCGACTTTCAGCGCGTGCGTTTGCCGGCCTGGGAAGAAGAGGCAACCGCCTACATCGCCGACGCCGTCTATCGTCGCCTCTGCGGCAATACGCAGGCTGGTGCCACCGGCATTGACGCCATCGCCGACAGCATCGCACAGGACGTTTCCGCGACCACGCGCGGCCTTGCGCCATGGACGCGCGACGTCAGTGCCGCGCAGATGCAACGGCTGATCAGCGCGATCCGCGCCGATCCCGCCTACGCCGGTCTGCGTACCGAGCGCCGCAGCTATCGCTACCTGCACAACGGCGGCACGCTTTAGGCTGGGCGTTATCGCTGCGCGCGCAGCTCGCGTCGCCTTGCCTGCGTGACGCCACGATAGCCCCAGTCGGTCGCCGGGTTTTCGCGCACGACGACATAGCTTGCGTCAGCGATCGCCCGGCCGCCACCCAGATGTTGTGCCAGCAGCGCATAGGCGCGCTCAATGAACAGCGCCTTCTCCTGCGCGAGATTGCTGCCTTCGGTGATTTCTATTTCCAGCAAAACGCCGGGCGCTGCGGTCAGTTCACCGCCGATGTACCAGGCGTCGTGCGGACGCACATCGAATGCGACGACCGTTACGTCCGGCTGCTTGCGCAGCACTTGCGCCGTGAGTTGCGTCAATGCCTTGCCGAGGGCGGCCCGCTGCACTGCTTCAAGCGGCGCATTGGTGGTCACATGAAGTACCGGCATGTCAGCACACCTCGCGTTGCAGGCGTTGCGCGTTCAGGAGGCGGCGCAGACGCCCGAAAGCGTGCTTTCCGAGCATAGCGAGCGCTTGCCAGAATTCGCGATGAAATTCGCGGCGCGCGGCGTAGTCAAAGTGGGTGCCGTATTGGTTGTAGCGCATGATCCGTCTCCATGGTGCCATCGGGTGTCATCTGAAAAACTCAGGAACTGCCGTCGGCGCGATGGGATGAACGTTAGAAAAATTCCGCGCTGACGGAAATGGCCTGACGTGCAATTCGCTTTTGCAAATTCCGCAAAAGCAGTCATACTCGGCGAATGAATACCGATGATCTGAAACTGTTTGAACGGGTGGCCGAGCTCGGCACGCTGTCCGCCGTGGCGCGTGAACGCGACGTCGCCGTCAGCCAGATTTCGCGCACCATGAGCCAGCTTGAGACGCGCTGCGGCGTGCAGCTATTGCGGCGCACGACGCATGGGCTCTCGTTGACCGCAGAAGGTGAAGTGTTTCTCGGTTACTGCCGCAGCATCACGCAGACGCTCGACGAGCTCGATGGCGAGTTCACCTCGCGCGCCCGCGACGTGCGCGGGGTGGTGCGCATCGCATCAAGCGCAAACATGGCACAGCATGTGATCGTGCCGAGTCTGGTCGAGCTTACCGCGCGTCATCCCGGCCTGATTGTCGATTTGCAGGTGAGCGATACCCTGGTCGACATGAGTCGCGACGGTATCGACATCGCAATCCGTACCGGCAGTACACAGACGGACGAGGTGGTGGCCAAGCAGATCGGCAGCCACGGACGGCGGCTGTACGCGAGCCCGGCCTACATCAAGAAAAACGGCAAGCCGAAGCACCCGGACGATCTCGCAAAGCATCGCATCATCACGACGAGCACCGCGCCGCGGCTCAATGACTGGCCGTTCATCATTGACGGCAAGCCGGTCGTGCGCCCGATGCACGGTCACCTTCGTGCGAGTACGACGGGCACGACGCAGGAAATGGCGCTGGCCGGGCTCGGCATCTGCCGCGTGCATGACCTGATCGCGGCACCGCTGGTGAAGCGCGGTGAGCTGATTGAAGTGCTCGAAAAATTCACCGACCAGCAGATCGTGCCGGTATACGCCATGATGCTGCCCGAGCGGCACCGGTTGCCGAAGATCCGGGCTTGCGTGGATTTTTGGACAGCGTGGTTGCCGCAGTTTGATGCGCACGTGAGGGAAAAGTAGGCCCTTCGATGGCAAGTCAGCCCAGAATGGCGTCATCAAGTATTTGAAAATCCGAGCCGTGTCAGCAATTGCAGACGGTGCGCAATCCACGGTCGGTCTGGATTCCCGCTTTCGCGGGAATGACAGGATTCAGTCCACCATGCGTCCATCGCGCCCGATCTGCGTGATTTCCACGAAGCGTGAACCGTTGTGACTCTTGCGTGAAAACGCGGCGCGATATGAGCCGACGTCATAGTTGCTCATCGCTTCCAGTGTCTTGATCAGCGCCTCTCGCGTGAGCTTTGGCCCAGCGCGACGCAGGCCTTCGACCAGAATGCTGGCCGACAGAAAACCCTCGAGCCCGATGTATTCTGGCCGCGCGGCGGAATCGTGTTTTGCCAGCAGGGCACGGTATTGTCGTGCGACCGGCGTGCTGGCCTTGTAAGGGTTCGGCGCGGTTTGTGTCACCGCGATACCGGTGGCCTGTCTTCCGAGTTCCTTGATCAACAGCGCAGGATTGACCAGGCTGCGCGCGTAGTAAACCGGCTTCTTGCGTGACACCTTATCCATCTCGCGGATGAACAGTGCCGCATCGCGACCCGATGCGCCAACGATGACCATCTGTGGTTCGGCGGCGGCCAGCGCAGCGGCGGCATTGGCAACATCGCCCGAATTGAACTTCATCGACGCGGCGGTCAGCGATCCGACGTTATTGCTCTTGATCTGCTCCTGAGTGTCCTTGAGCAGCTCCTCACCCGACGGTAATTCGTAGTAGAGCAGACCGATCTTTGTCATGTGCAGCAGGTTGCCGTGCTTGATGATTTGCTGCAACTCATCGCGGAAGCTGGCACGTGTGGTGAACACGTATTTGCGATGCGGCGAATACAACGACTCGGTGCCGGTGTAGGCGCCGAAGAACGGCACGCGCGCTGCCTCGGCGACCGGGATGACAGCATTGACGGTGGTCGTCCACGTGTAGTTGATGAGCGCAAAAACCTTGTCGTCATCGATCAGTTTGCGCGTGTTTTCAATCGCGCGATCAGGCTTCTGTGCATCGTCGTACGAAATCACACGAATGCTGCGCCCGTGCACGCCGCCCCTGCTGTTCACGTAGTCAAAATAGAGTTGCGCACCATCGCGATAAATCGCGGCCTGCCCGGTCGTGGTGCCGGTGAATGCTGCCGACTGGC
>CAYMSY010000265.1:0-4879 GCA_964393195.1 uncultured Alcaligenaceae bacterium
GTCCTCGACGAACCCCGACTCGTTCAGCGTGTCGGAATGCAGCATCACCTGAACGTCGTAATCGTCTGCCACGCTAAGACATGTGTCGATGGCGGCGGGTGTGGTGCCCCAGTCTTCATGCAGCTTGAGGCCAATCGCACCGGCTTCAATTTGTTCGGCAATCGGCCTAGGCTGGCTGATATTGCCTTTGCCAAGGAAACCTATGTTCATCGGAAAGGCTTCTGCGGCACGTAGCATTTCACGCATGTGGAAGATGCCCGGCGTCACCGTCGTCGCACTGGTGCCCGCTGCGGGGCCTGTACCGCCGCCGATCATCGTGGTGACACCACTCGCGAGCGCTTCTTCAATTTGCTGCGGACAGATGAAATGAATATGTGCGTCGATGCCGCCCGCTGTAACGATCATGCCTTCGCCCGCGATCACTTCGGTGGCCGCGCCAATCGGTACCGTGACGTTCGGCTGCACGTCGGGGTTGCCACCCTTGCCGATCTTCCACACGCGACCATTCTTGAGGCCAATGTCAGCCTTGATGATGCCGACCTTCGCGTCGACGATCAGCGCGTTGGTGATGATCGTATCGGCGACTTTGGCGGCTGGCAGTTGCGACTGGCCCATGCCGTCGCGAATGACTTTGCCGCCGCCGAATTTGACCTCTTCACCGTAGGTCGTGAGGTCGCGTTCGACTTCGATGAACAGATCGGTGTCCGCCAGACGCACGCGATCACCTGTGGTCGGACCGTACATTTCGGCGTAGGCACGGCGTGAAAGCATGGTCATTATTTCGCCCCTTTCGCTGAGCGCTTCGCCTTGACAGTCTTGACGCTGGAAGCGGCCTTGACAGCAGGTTTGGCCTTGCTCGCGACTTTCGCAACCACTTTCGGTGCGGACGATTTTTTCGCAGCAAGCGAACCCATCACCTTGCCCTGAAATCCAAACACCGTGCGGCTTCCGGCAAGATCCACCAGTTCAACCGTACGCGATTGCCCCGGCTCAAAGCGTACCGCCGTTCCTGACGCAATATTGAGCCGCATGCCGCGCGAAGCTTTGCGGTCAAACTGAAGCGCTTCGTTTGTCTCGAAGAAGTGATAGTGCGAACCGACCTGAATAGGACGGTCGCCCGTGTTGGACACCGCGACCGTCTGCGTTTTGCGTTTCAGGTTGAGTTCGATCTGGCCATCGAGCGTGAGGACTTCACCGGGAATCATCTACGGACTCCTGATTTCGATGCAAACAAAAAGAACAAGGCGACGAGGCGCAGACAGTGCGCATGCACGGCAAGCCGAGGGCAAGGCAGTAACTTTTTGTTTTCATCGAAATCACTGAATGGGATTGTGAACAGTCACAAGTTTGGTGCCGTCCGGAAATGTCGCTTCCACCTGAATATCAGGAATCATTTCCGGCACGCCTTCCATCACGTCCGCGCGCGAAAGAATCGTGGTGCCGTAGCTCATGAGTTCCGCCACCGTGCGACCGTCGCGCGCGCCTTCAAGCACGGCCGCCGTGATCAGCGCAATGGCTTCCGGATGATTAAGTTTGAGCCCGCGTGCCTTGCGGCGTTCTGCGAGCAATCCTGCCGTGAAGATGAGCAGCTTGTCTTTTTCTCGTGGACTCAGGTCCATGTCCTCTTCCTCTCAGGTGCTCCAGATGCGCGGCAGAATCGGTGGCCGCGAGAACACCTGTAATCGTATGCTTTTCCAGACACTGATCAGCAAGTTGCGTACCGCTTCCGGCGCCTCGCCCATCGCCTTGACAATCACCAGCCCCAACTCCGGCGATGACGCAGCCGCCAGTGGTGTATCGGCCAGCGCGGAACGCACGGCAGCAAGCGCATTGGCGGTCGTCGTGCCACCCTGATCATCCGGCAGTGCAATCCACACGGTCGCTACCACTGGAAGGTCACGAAAGCCCAGTTGCGATCGCATGAGTGCGTCGTTACCGTTCAAACACATCGATTCGCGCCATAACGGTGCGCCCCCATCAGCGCGCACCAAACGGATGCCCTGACGAAACTCACCGGTGGCAAAGCGTTCTCCGCGCGTCGTGCGGCCAAGGCAGAGCATCTCCCAGCCAAAAAAGCACGCCTTTGGTGCAAGCGTGACTTCGAGCGTCTGCTTCGCTCTCGTGCCATTGAAAACCATCGTCTCCTGCGGCATCCACTCCAGGCTCGCACCATCGGCCACATGAAGCCGGGTGATGCCAGAAGCGCTGGCGCCGGTTGAGCGATACCACTTCTGCGCACCCGGCGTCGTCGCCAGTGCGTGCGCGCCACTTTCTACATGCACATCAACCACCAGGCTGTCGCCAGCAACGATACCGCCCGGCGGATGCACGATCACCGCGTGGCAAATGCTGTCGCCTTCGGGATAAAGTGGTTTGAGAATTCGCAGCGGCCCGAAATGGTCCCGTTCGGTCATCACCGAACGTTGCGTGCCGTTGACGGCGCGCGCCTCGAAGCGCAGGTTCAGGCGCGCCGACCAACCCGCAGCAATCCCGCTGCCGTCGCTCATGGGCTGCGCCGACTGAGCACGGCCATCGCGACAACGCCGCCCACCAATCCCCAAAACGCACTGCCGATGCAAAACATCGAAAGCCCGGACGCGGTAATCAGAAACGTGATGATCGCCGCCTCGCGGTTCTTTTCTTCGCTGACGGCAGTGGCGAGCCCGTTGCCAATCGTGCCCATCAATGCGAGCCCGGCCAGCGCCACGATCAACTCACGCGGAAATGCCGCGAACAATCCCCCCACGATGGCGCCGAACAATCCGATCAGGCAATAGAACACGCCTGCCATGACGGCGGCTGTGTAGCGCTTGTCCTTGTCCTCATGCGCCTCGCGGCCCATTGAAATCGCAGCGGTGATCGCGGCGAGATTCAGTGCAAATGCACCGAACGGCGCGAAGACCAGGTTGATGACGCCGGTGGTCGTGATGACCGGTGAGATCGGTGTGTCGTAGCCTGCGCCGCGCATCACGGCCACACCGGGCATGTTCTGCGACGCCATCGTCACCATGAACAGCGGCAACCCAAGCCCGATGATCGCGGCGAGCGAAAACTCCGGCGTCACCCAGACTGGCTTCGCCCATTCCACGGTCACCGCCGACCACTTGAGCGCATCGGCGCCCGCTGCGAACGCAATGCCGATACCGAGCACACCGACCACGCCATAGCGCGGCCAGAAACGACGCCCGAGCAGATGCGCAGCGAACATCGCAAGCACCATCGCCGGCGCCGTCTTGATTGAGCTGAACGCCTCAAGCCCGAAGCGCAGCAACACGCCAGCCAGCATGGCCGAGGCAATCGCCATCGGAATGCGATTCATCATGCGTTCAAACAATCCGGACGATCCGGCAATGATGATCAGCACAGCGCACAGTACAAACGCGCCAATCGCCTCCGGCATGCTGACGCCCGCAGCACTGGTCGCGATCAGCGCCGCGCCGGGCGTGGACCAAGCGGCGACGACCGGTTTTTTGTAAATGAGCGATGGAATGATGCTGCTGAGGCCCATACCCAGCCCCAGCGCCCACATCCACGAACTGATCTGCGCCTGCGTCGCGCCGAGCGATTGCGCGGCCTGAAACACCAGAGCGCCGGTGCTGGTGAAGCCTACGAGAACGACAACGAAACCGGTGACGACAGCAGAAAGGGAGAGGTCGCGAAAAAAAGACATGAAGCGAATCGACGGGATGCAGCGGTCATTGTTGCAGAGCACGGCATGCAAGCACAGCACCGGCACCTCAGACGCCGACGGGCGATGAAAAGACGATATAGCTTTTTGTTGAGACGCCCATTCAATAGCGGCTTAACCCGGAGAAATGCCAATTCTCGACAAATTGCAAAAATTCGCGCCAAGCCGCATTCAATAGACGTTTCAGAAGAAAGCTGCTGGCTCAGTTCTACTGGAGTCGAATGCCTGCCTCTGACGCCTCAATCAGGCGTTGCAGGCGCCTGGCCCGCGTCTCTTCGCGCTTGGCGCTGGTGATCCGCCAGATCATCTGGTGCCGATAACCGGGCGGCTGCGCCTCGAAAAATGTCCACGCCGCTTTGTTCTTTTTGAAAGCGCGAATATCGGCGGCGGACAGCGCTGCGCTTTCCTGCTCGAAGGCGTAGATGCCCGTCTTCTTCTGTGTCCTTGCCTCGAATGCAGCGAGTCCGGCGGCTTGCATCCGCCCTTCTGCCGTCAATGCGGCAACGCGATTGACGTTCACGACGCTCCAGATGCTGGTGGGTTTGCGCGGGGTAAACCGAATCACGTAACTCTCGTCGCCGAGCGATTTTCGAACGCCATCAATCCAGCCCACGCACAACGCTTCATCCACCGATTCCGGCCACGTGATGCTCGGTTTGCCGCTACCTTTCTTGTAGAAGCCGACCCACAACTCCTGAGCGCTGGCGTGATGCGTCGTGAACCACTTTCGCAGTGCCGCAGGCGTTGCAAAGTGGGTAATGCCGACGGGGGACCAGACGGCCACGGTTACGCCTTCTCGCGCTTTTTCGCGTGATACGTCAACGCCATGCCGACGCAGATGCGCAGCGCCTCGACCGGCACTTCGTCATGCTCGTCAAACACCAATGCCCGATTGCCTTCAAATCTGAACGCCTTGGGAAACATCGTTTTGAACGAATCCACCAGTGTGGTCTGGCAGTTGAAATACATCGCGTATTGCGTCGGTTGCGACTTCTTCCAGGCGATGCGCACGGTACTGCCGCTCTTTGACTGTGCGGTGACAAACGCCGGCTCACCCCACTTGAGCGATTCTTCCAGCGGACCGACGCCCGCTGTCTTCGCGGCAACATCAAGAATGAGTTCGCGCAACGCGAGTACACGCCGGCGTTGCGCGGCCGGATACGAGGCGTACACCGCAGCAACGTCGGCGGG
>CAYMSY010000266.1:0-4868 GCA_964393195.1 uncultured Alcaligenaceae bacterium
CGGTCGCGCCGTATTGCAGCACCGGGCCGGGGTTGTTCGTGAGCACGGCGTCGGCTGCGATGCGGATACCTTCGGCGTCGAACAATGCGGGATCGGGGAAGCCGCCAGCGAAGCTGATGATGCCGGGCTTGCCGAGCAGCTTGAACAGTTCGCGAATGGCGGAGGTTTCAACGTTTTTCAGGCGGTCGGCGAATTGCAGCATGGGCGTAAGAGGTTGCAGACGGTGGTGTCGGAGCGTTGATGCTAGCCAAGACTTCGCGGTTGCCTGCTGCCAACGGACTATCGCTTGAATGAAGGACGTGATTCGGGCGAGTGGCGGCGCGGCCGCCGGGACGATTGTGAGGCGCGAAAACGAGTTGAATTTTGCTAGCAACTATTTTCGTAAAAGCCTGTTGAGTGCGGTATGGAGCGCCAAAATAGCTAAAGTCGACTTTAGGCTAAAAGTGTCACTTAGCCCTTTGTGGATGGGTATCTTGTGGAAAAGTTATTAACGAAATGTGCCCCGTTTTGTGTCGCGCAACAGGCGCATTTCCGTCCATAACGACGCTGTGCGCCACGCGCTGGCCGGTGCGGCGACACGGCAAAATGCCTGCATGAACGCCACTTCGCCCATGCATCTGCTGCAACGCGCGCTCGCTCACGAGGCGCGCGGTGACCGGGCCGCAGCGCTCGGCGAATACCGCGCGCTGCTTGCGTTGCAGCCCGATCATCCAGGTGCGTTGCTGCGGGTTGCCGAGGGCGCGATGGCGGCGCAGCGCTGGGATGAGGCGCGACCGCTGCTCGTGCGCGCGGGCGACGCGGCGCTGCGCATGGGTGTGGGTGCCGATGCGGCGACCATTTACTCAACGCTGTGCCTGCTGGAACGGCAGCGGGGCGATCCGGCAGCGGCGCTCGATGCTGCGCGGCTGGGGCAGGCGCGGTGCGGCGAAGTGCCGGGCTTGCTGTGGGACGAGTGTGAATGTCTGCGCGAACTCGGTGAATTTCCGGCGCGCCTGAACCGTCTCAACCGGCTCGCGATGTTGCAACCCGAAGACCCGGTGATTCTGGTGACACTGGGGCTCGCGCTGATCAACACACCGATGGAGGCGCAGGCGATCCGGCCGCTGCGTGCAGCGTTTGCACGGGGTTATCGCGACGCGACGGCTGCCATTACGCTCGCCCGCCTCGAAATCAAGGCGGGGGAAACCGACGAGGCGGAAGCACGATTGCGCACGGTGCTGGCAGAGGATGCGGGCAATCTCGGTGCGCTCGCCGCGCTGTGGCAATTGCTGCGCTCACAATGCCGCTGGGCCGAAGCAAGCGCGAAGGAGGCCGACATGATCGCGCGGCTCGATGCGGGGGAGTCCAGTCCGCTGCTGCGTCCGTTTGATTTGACCGACAGTGCGATTTCGCCGCGGGTCCTGCGCGCCTACGCGGAGCGCGAACACGCAGGCGCAACGCCACCGCCAGCGCCGCTCATCACGCGCTTTCGCCCGTACGAACGCACGGCCGGCCGTGCGCGCGTTCGCGTCGGCTATCTGTCGGGGGATTTTCATACGCATGCCGTGGCGACGCACGTGGCGGGCCTGTTTGAAGCGCATGACCGCACGCGATTCGAGTGCTATGCGCTCAGTTGCGGGCCGCGCGTGGAGGACGATGTCTATCGCGTTCGCTTCAAGGCGGCGTTTGAGCATTGGCATGATCTCAATGAATTGACGGATCGTGACGCGGCGGCGCTGATCGCTGCGCAGGAGATTGATGTCCTCGTTGACCTGAGCGGCCTGACCCACGGTTCACGACCGGGCATTCTTGAGCATCGCCCGGCGCCGTTCGTGCTGCATTACCTGGGCTATCCCGGCACCATTGCCAGTCGCGGCGTTGACTTTCTGGTGGCGGACGCGACGGTTGTACCGCCGGCGCATGAGCCGTACTACGCCGAGCGCATCCTGCGCATGCCGGTTTGCTATCAGGTGAATGATTGCAAGCGTGAACGTCCCGCCGCAACGCCGCGTGCGGCGCTCGGCTTGCCCGATGGCGTGACCGTGATCTGCAATTTCAATCGCGAGGCGAAGTGGACGGAGGCGTTCATGCGCATCTGGCTCGAAGCGCTTGCGGAGGCGCCGCACGCCGTACTCTGGCTCGTGGACCCCGGTGCGCGCGGACGTGCGCAAGTGTTGTCGATGGCGCAGCCGCCTGGCGTGAGTGAACGCATTTTCTGGGCACCCCGCGTGTCGATGAGCGAGCATCTCGCGCGGCTGGCGGCGGCTGATCTGGCGCTCGACCAGTTGCCCTATTCGTCGCATGCGACCGGCGCCAATGCGCTGTGGATGGGCGTTCCGCTGTTGACCTGTCTCGGGGACTCATTTCCGGGGCGGGTGGGCGCGAGCCTCGTGCGGGCTGCGGCGCTGCCTGATTTTGTGACATCCAGCGTTGCGGAATACGCGGCAAAACTGAAGCAACTGCTCGCTGATCCGGCGCCACTGGCTGCCGCAAAAAAGCATCTGCTCGAGCGTGGCACCGCGCTGCCATTGTTTGACAGCGGGCAGTTCACCCGCGACTGGGAGGCAATGCTGCTGAGGCTGGTGGGTCGTGACGGATGATGCCGGTCAACGTAGCAGGGCGGTCTGCGCCACTTCCAGTGCACGGTCGCGATTGACGCGAATGTCCTCGCGCGTGCGTTCGACAGCAACGTCGGGAATGACGCCGCGTCCTTCAATGCGATCACCCTTGACCGTGGTGAAGCCGATTTCGCTGTACGCCAGTTCGCCACCACCGGGCAGCGCTGCGTAGCCGAGGTACGCGAGCAGACAGCCGCAGGAGGTTTCGCCCACGATCAGCGCGCGCCCGGTGCTTTGCAGCCCGCCGGCCGTGGCTTCCGATGCGCTGGCACTGTCGCTGTCCAGAAGTACCGCAACCTTGCCGGCATAGGCATCGGAACGACCCGGAACGCTACGCTCCAGGCCGATCAGCTTGATGGCACCGAACGCCACGGTGACCGGTTGCCCGGTACGCGTCTCCGCCTTGCCGATCACCGTCTTCGTCTTGAAAAAGCTGCCGATCAACGCTTCCGCCATCGCTGCCGATCCACCGCCGTTTCCGCGCAGGTCGAGGATGATGCCCGGTGCGTCCCGCAACGAGTTCACGCTGTCGAGCAGCCGTTCGCGCAGTGACTCCGTAAACGCCGTGAGCCGGATGTAGCCAATGCCCGATGGCAAGGTACGGTGGGTCACGGTCGGGCGTGTCGACAGCGTCGCGGGCTTGAGTGTCACCGCCAACGACTCGCCATCAAGACGGGTGAATTCCAGCGACAGACCGGTTCCTGGCGCGCTCGCGGCGAGCGCTGCTGCGTCATTGAGCTTGCGCAACGGCAGCCGCAACGCCGCTTGCGGCGATGACGTCTTGCGCGCGCTCTGGCTCCACTCACGCCATTGCTCGCGTGCGTCGCGGGCGGCAATGCGCGCGAGCCGCATGCCCGGCCGTACACCCGCCCACCACGCGTCCGATTCCGGATGCACGGACAGCACTGTCAGTTCGCCGCCGAGCTCGCGAATATTGAGTCCAAGCGAAAACGCCTGTTGCTGCTTGCGTCGCTCCACCGTTTTCGGCGACTCGACACGGGTGTGCGAATCCGCAAGTTCGCCAGTCATCTGGTCCAGCCGTTCCCAGAACTCATCATCGGATGCAGCAGCCAGCGCCTGCGGTTGCCACTTTTCGCGCGCTGCGCGCCAGTCGACGCCGTTCAGATCGGCGCGGTAGTAGCGGTCGTTAACCGTTGACCACACGGCGTCGATCGCCGCAGTGCGCGTAGCCGCGGACAATGTCGTTCCGGTCTGCGCGGTGCTTTGCGCGCCGAAGTTGACGTGCCGGCCAAGGACATTGTGCGGGTCAAAGCTCGCGCAGCCGCCGAGCAGGGTGAGCGCAGCGAGCGCCAGTGCGGCATGGGTGCGCGCACGTGCCGTTTTGCCATCACCGGCCATATGAATCCCCTGCATGCCTATCGCCGTGCGTCGTCTTCGTCGTCGTAGCGGCGGGTGGTGATCGCGATTTTCGGCGCGTATGAACTCGCCAATGCACGGATGAATGAGAGTTTGCCGGCAATGACTTCGGAAACGGCAGCGATGCCATCTTCGCTGACGACTTTGTCGGCGATGGCTTTTTCGAAGCGATCGCGCAGACGCGGCGAAACCGTGGCCCGGATGCGCTCGACAACAAAAGGTTCGGCTTCCTCGATGGTGCCGAAGGATTTGGCGAGCGGCATGCCCAGCGGCGAGCCTTCCAGAACCACGACCCGGTTGGCTTCCTGTTCGTCCTGATGTTTCACTTCAACCCTCGATTCGTCTCTGTTCTCGTCGTTCCGTCGCGACCCGCTGCGCCCCGCACATGACGATGGGCAAAAGGCCTTGCAATCGCCGGCAATCATAGCGATATTGCGGTCATGCGATGCCGCCAAGCTCCGCTTGCGGCGACTCGACACTACCGGGAGAAATTACGAAATGTCTGATGTCACCACTACCAGTTCACCCAGTCCGGGCACGCCGAGCGAATCGACGGTCCAGATTACGCACATTACCTACGCGCTCTACGCGCTCGGGCTGGTTACCGGCATCTTTGCGATCGCCGGGCTTATCGTCGCCTACATCAAGCGTGATGACGCGGCCGGGAGCTATCTCGCGTCCCATTACAGCTGGCTGATCCGCACCTTCTGGTGGGGCGTCCTGTGGACCACCATCGGCATCGTGCTCGCCATCGTCGCCGTCGGCTTTATCGTGCTGGCAGTGGTCTGGATATGGTGGGTTTACCGCATCATCAAAGGCTGGTTGCGCCTGACCGAGAAGCGCGAAATCCAGTAGGGATGGTGTTCCGGGCCGGAATGCGAAACGCGTTCCGGC
>CAYMSY010000267.1:0-4861 GCA_964393195.1 uncultured Alcaligenaceae bacterium
GATTCGCCGGCTCACGCGGCAGTTGCAGCGCGCCACCAATGCCAGCGAGAAAACTGCCTAGCGCAAACACCGCCGTGAACAAAAGCTTCTGATTCACGCCCAGTGCATCCGTCATTTCACGATCCTGCGTCGCCGCACGCAACAGCAGACCGAAGCGAGTTTTCTTGAGCAGCGCAGTGAGTGCAAAAAGCATCAGCACGCCAAGCACAATCAACAGCAAATCGTACGTCGGAAACGCCTTGCCCAAAATATCCACCGCGCCACGAAACCCCGGCGCACGCGGCCCCAGCAAATCCTCTGGTCCCCAAATGGCGAGCGTCGCGTCCTTGATGATGAGCACCAAGCCAAACGTCGCAATCAGTTGCAGCAATTCCGGTGCATCGTAAATGCGGCGCAGGATCAGGAATTCAGCAATCAGCCCAATGATCGCCACCGCAAGTCCTGCGACCAGTACGCCGCCCCAGAACCCAACCGCACCACCCACCGCCGACGCCACGCTGTACGCCACATAAACGCCCAGCATGTAGAACGAGCCATGCGCGAAATTAACGATGCGGGTAACACCGAAGATGAGAGAGAGGCCCACGGCAACGAGAAAGAGTGACGACGCAGAGGCGAGGCCGTTGAGGGTTTGAATCAGGAACGAGGACAACATCCTCTAACAATAGCGGGTTCGCCGTCGCCACCGCCGTCGCCATTGCGGTCATCCTCGGCGCAGCCGGGGATCCAGTGCGTAAACCGCGCGAGGCGCAAATATCCGTTCGTGGTGAGCTTGTCGAACCATGAAGCTGGGTTTCCAACGATGGTTGTTCGTGGAGACAGGTTTCGCCTGACGGCGAGTGACTTTCTTTTGCTTCGCCAAAAGAAAGTCACTGCCCCGCGGCATGAGCGGGATCGTTGTATACGAACCCGCGTTGCGAGGTACACGCTTGGTTGGTATCAATTTGTGGGGGGGTTGAGCCCCCCTACGAGGACTACAAACCCGGACGCGCTTCGCTTCTCCGGGCTACAGGAGAGCCTACTGCGGCCGCAACCGTTTCACTTCTTCGTCCGTCGGCTGCACGTCTTTGCCGTCGACGTAACGCCAGCCGGTCATCATGCCTTTGCCGTCTTTTTGCGCGAGGCGACCGACGTAGGCCCCCATCGTGGACTGGTTGTCCTGGGCGCGCCAGGTGATCTTGCCGAACGGGCTGTCGACGACGAGGTTTTTCATGGCAGCCTGCATCTTGGCGGTGTCGGTTGAACCGGATTTCTTGAGCATGGTGGCGATGGATTTCATCGTCGCGTAGCCGACGACCGAGCCCAAGCGCGGATGGTCTTTGTATTTGGCGAGATACGCCTCACGGAATGCTTTGTGTTCCGGCGTGTTGATCTGTTCCCATGGGTAGCCCGTAACCAGCCAGCCCGTTGGTGTTTCGTCTTTGAGCGTGTCGAGATATTCGGGTTCGCCGGAGAGCAGGCTCACGACCGGGCGGTCCTTGAACAGGTTGCGCGTGTTGCCTTCGCGCACGAACTTCTGCAAATCTGCACCGAACGTGACGTTGAAGATGGCATCCACTTTGGCATCGAGCAAAGCCTGCGCGACGGCACCTGCATCGATCTTGCCGAGTGGTGCGGCTTGCTCCACAAACTCCACACCACCTGCCGGTTGCGCGGCGATCAGCAATTTCTTGAACGAGGCAGCAGCGGACTGGCCGTATTCGTAGTTCGGATACACGATACCCCAGCGCTTTTTGTTGAGCTTGGCGGCCTCGGGCACCAGCATCGTGGTCTGCATGTAGGTCGACGCACGCAGGCGATAGGTGTACGCGTTGCCATTGCCCCACGTCACCTTGTCCGAGAGTGGTTCGCTGGCGACGAACAGCACTTTGCGCTGCTTCGCGAAGTCGCCTACTGCGAGGCCAATGTTCGACAGGAAGGTACCGGAAATCAGCGCGACCTTTTCGCGGGCAACCAGCTCTTCGGCAACGCGCACCGCGTCGCCGGGGTTCGCGTTGTCGTCGCGGAAGACGGTTTCGAGCTTCTTTCCATTGACGCCGCCCGCCTTGTTGATTTCGTCCTGCGCCAGCTCCCAGCCTTTCTTGTAGGGTTCCAGAAAGGCAGGTTGCGCCTTGTAGCTATTGATTTCGCCGATCTTGATCGTCGCCTGTGCAAAGCTCGCATTGGCGGCAAGCACGGAAAGTGACATGGCAAGGAGGGTGCGTTTCATCGGAATTCCTGTTGGATCAGTCTGACCCGAGATGGGCCGCGTCGATAACGCAGCGGCGAGCCGCTGGTTTACACAAAGTTGTTGCAGCGCGGCAATGTATCGCATTCGTCCAAAGTGCGAGAAAATATGACAACTAGGTCATATAGAGGAATTCAAATGAAACTGGCCCTGAAGATTCTCAAGTATCTGGTCGGGATCGTTGTTGTGTTGCTTGCTGCGGGGTTTCTGCTGCCCGCAAACTACTCCGCACAACGCAGCATGACGATCAATGCGCCGGCAGAAAAAGTATTTCCACTCGTAGCCAACCAGAAAGAATGGAAGCGCTGGAGCATCTGGAACCAGCGTGACCCCGCGATGCAGATGACTTACGCAGGCCCCGAGGCAGCAGTCGGCTCAAAATGGAACTGGAAGAGCAAATCCGAAGGCAACGGCGGCATGGAATGGTCTGCCGTTGAGGCGAACAAACGCGTCGGATTCATCCTGACAATGGAGGACATGACGCCTGCAACCGGCGACCTGACCTTCGCCCCCGACGGCGCGGGCACCAAGGTAACGTGGGTCATGAACGGCAACGCCGGCATGAATCCCGTATTCCGCTGGTTCGGACTGTTCATGGACAAAATGGTCGGTCCGGACTTTGAGGCCGGACTCAAAAATCTCAAGAAACTGGCGGAGGCCGCATGATGATTGCAACCGAAGAGAAGAAGAACGCCTATCGCGACTATGCGGCGCCGCAGCGGGTGGACGCGGTGGACACCGTGCGCGAGTTCTATCGCCTGAATCACCAGAATCAGACTCATGATTTCGTGCTTCGGAAGAAAGAGGAATTTCTTGGTTTTAACCGCACGACGATGACACCGTGGGCGGCGCTCGACTATCTCAACACGCTCGTTGATGACAGCGACCCTGATATCGCGCTGCCGCAGATTGATCACCTGATCCAGACCGGTGAAGCGATGCGCGCCAACGGCGAACCAGAGTGGATGATCCTCACCGGATTCGTTCACGATCTGGGCAAGGTGCTGTGTCTGTTCGGCGAACCGCAGTGGGCTGTCGTTGGCGATACCTTCCCGACGGGCTGTGCCTATTCAGACAAGGTGGTCTACAGCGAATTCTTCGCACTGAACCCGGACATGAAACGACCGGAGTTACAGACAAAAAACGGCGTCTATCAACCAGGCTGCGGGCTGGAAGCCGTGCATATGAGTTGGGGGCACGACGAGTACCTCTATCACATGATGAAGCCGTATCTACCAATGGAAGCGCTCTACATGATTCGCTTCCACAGTTTTTACGCATGGCACCGCGAGAACGAATACCAGCACTTGTGCAATGCACAGGACGACGCGATGAAACCGTGGGTGCAGCGTTTCAATCCGTACGATCTCTACTCGAAGAATCCGAATCGTCCAGCGCTCGCCGATGTCAGGCCGTACTACGAAGACCTGTTGG
Source organism: uncultured Alcaligenaceae bacterium (assembly GCA_964393195.1). Classification (GTDB taxonomy): domain Bacteria; phylum Pseudomonadota; class Gammaproteobacteria; order Burkholderiales; family Casimicrobiaceae; genus Casimicrobium. Next base: position 3,662 of record CAYMSY010000267.1, read on the forward strand.
TGAAATACCTTCCGGCTGAGCTTAAGTTCTGAGAATCTGATGCTGCGCAAAGACTATTACGCGCGCTTGGCATAGACTGTCACACGACTTCTGTTTTGTGCAGCGCCACAAACCAGAAGCCGACGAAGACCCTGCCAGCCCGATCTTTGGTATTTGCAGTTGTTTCAGTCGGACGACAGTGGCCTTCACGCAAAAGGAGGCAACTTGCAGCGTACGGATATTTCAAATCCGGCCTATTTCCACAAGGTCGTTGATTGTCAATGGGCCTGTCCGGCCCACACCCCCGTCCCCGAATACATCCGCCTGATCGCGCAGGGTCGCTACAGCGACGCCTACATGATCAACTGGACATCAAATGTGTTCCCCGGAATTCTTGGCCGCACGTGTGATCGCCCTTGCGAACCCGCGTGCAGACGTGGCCGCGTGGAAGAGAACAATGGCGCAGCACCCGAACCGGTTGCAATCTGTCGTCTGAAGCGCGTCGCCGCAGACATGAAGGACGACGTCAGCAAACGCATGCCGTCGTTATCACCAAAGAACGGGAAACGGGTTGCCTGTATCGGTGCAGGACCGGCCTCGCTCACGGTTGCACGTGATCTTGCACCGCTGGGTTACGACGTCACGGTGTTTGACGGTGAGGTAAAAGCCGGCGGTTTCATCCGCACGCAGATTCCACGCTTCCGCTTGCCCGAGTCGGTGATTGACGAAGAGACAGGTTACATCCTTGATCTCGGAGTCAACTTCAAGAGCGGGCAGCGCGTCGATTCGATGAAGGCCCTGCTCGCTGAAAAATACGATGCGGTCTTCGTAGGCTGTGGTGCGCCGCGCGGCCGTGATCTCGATCTGCCAGGACGCAAGGAAGCGGCGGCGAATATTCACATCGGCATCGACTGGCTGGCCTCGGTCTCGTTTGGCCACATCACCCAAATCGGCGAGCGCGTGATCGTGCTTGGTGGCGGTAACACAGCGATGGATTGCTGCCGTTCGTCACGCCGCCTTGGTGGCAGTGAAGTGAAAGTGATTGTCCGCAGCGGTTTTGACGAAATGAAAGCGTCGCCGTGGGAAAAGGAAGATGCCATGCACGAAGGCATTCCGATCATCAACTATCACGTGCCCAAAGCCTTCATCCACGAAAACGGCAAGCTCACCGGCATGACCTTCGAGATCGTGAAGGCGGTGTATGACGAAAAAGGTCGCCGC
>CAYMSY010000268.1:0-4844 GCA_964393195.1 uncultured Alcaligenaceae bacterium
GCCCGTAGCGGGTGGCCGCAACGCAGATAATGTCACGTCCCGACTCGCTCCGCATCCCACCATGCCCGCAGAAATCGTTTCCCTTCAACACGCCGCCGCTCTCTGGGCGTTCCTCCTTTCCATGGTGTTTGGCGCGGTAACGCAACGCAGCAATTACTGCACGATGGGTGCGATTTCGGACATTGCGAACTTTGGCGACTGGACGCGGGCGCGCATGGCGATTGCGTCGGTGGGCGTGGCGATCATCGGTGTCGCTTGGCTGAAAGTCTCGGGCACCGTGGACATCGGCAAGTCTTTTTACGTGGCGCCGAAACTGATCTGGCTGTCGCACATCGTGGGCGGCCTTTGCTTTGGTTTTGGCATGACGCTGGCGGGCGGTTGCGGCAGCAAGACGCTGTTGCGCGTGGGTTCGGGCAGCCTGCGCGCGTTCGTGACGATTTTGATGATGGGCGTGGTGGCGTGGTTCACGCTGCGCGGCATTCTCGGCGTGTTCCGCGTGGCGACGCTGGATACGGTGTCAGTAACGCTGCCGACCGCGCAGGACATTCCGACGCTGCTCGGGCTTTCCGGCAACGCAGCAGCGATGCTGGCGACGGCGATCGGCGCGGCGTTGGTCGTATTCGCGTTCTTCGGTCGCGAGTTCCGCAACGACAAGTGGAACTGGCTCGGCGGCATCGTCGTCGGGCTCACGGTGATCGCAGGCTGGTACGCCTCGGGCCATGTCGGCTTCATCGCGGAGCATCCGGAAACGCTGGAAGCCGCGTGGGTGTCGACCAATTCCGGGCGGCCGGAGTCGCTGACCTTCACGGCGCCGCCGGCCTATCTGCTCGAGCTGCTGGCGTTCTGGAGCGACAAGAGCAAGTTCGTGACCTTTGGCATTGCGAGCGTGCTCGGCGTCGTCGCCGGTTCGTGGGCGATGTCGCTGGTGACGAAGACCTTCCGCTGGGAGGGGTTTGCCTCGACCGAAGATCTCGCCAATCATCTGGTCGGCGCGTCACTCATGGGCTTCGGCGGCGTGCTCGCGCTCGGCTGCACGGTCGGGCAGGGGCTCTCGGGCATGAGCACGCTGGCGGTCGGTTCGCTGATCACGGTGATCGCGATTGTGATCGGCTGTCGCGCGGCGCTGGCGTATCAGATGCGGCGGCTGGAGCAGCAGGGCTAGCGCTGTAAGACAGCGCGCGATGGCGCCGTCGGCGGACATCGCTTTTCGTCCGCTTTGTTGATCCAGCGCTATGCGGACGGTGGCTTTGTTGCTAGAGTGATAGTTCATGTCTCGCAAGGAGCACTGTCACCCATGAAAATTTCGCGCTTTTACGCAGTTCTGCTGGCGGTCATCGCTGCGCTGACCCTGTCGTCGGTTGTCGCCGCGCAGGAAGCGTTCACCACCAAGGCGGTGAACGTTCGCGCTGGGCCGGACCGGCAATATCCGCTGGTCGTGTGGCTGCCGGCCGGATCGCAGGTGTTTGTCAATGGCTGTCTCGACGATTACCGCTGGTGCGACGTGTCGGCGGGCTACGATCGCGGCTGGGTGTACTCGCGGAATCTGCAATACACCTATCAGGGCCGCCCGGTGCCAATCTATGGCAACGGCGCGAATCTGGCGCTGCCCATCATCAGCTTCATCGTCGGCAGCTACTGGAACGATCATTACCGTGACCGCCCGTGGTACGGCAGCTACAACCAGTGGAACAACTGGCGCCCCGGCACCCGTCCGCCGGTCTGGCGTCCGCAACCACCACGGCCTCCGGTCGTGCAGCCGCCAAGGCCACCGCGTCCACCCATCGTGGTGCAACCGCCGCGCCCGCCGGTAGTCCAGCCGCCACGCCCGCGGCCACCCGTGGTGCAACCGCCGCGTCCATCGCCGCCGGGCACCATGCCACCGGGCAATGTGCGTCCGCAACCGATGCCAAAGCCGGTGGAACGGCCGCCGGTCAACCCGCCGAACGGCTCGCTGCGCTGATCCTGTCGATTGCATTTGCCTGACCGGACCATGCGGTGCGCAAGGCAAACCCTGTCAACGGCCCGCTTCGGTGGGCCGTTGCCTTTTGACCCTGCCAGAAAAGAGTGCCCCGGAGGTTCCGGGCAACACCAGACAAAGTGGCGTGACGATGGCGCTTCCGTCGCCGCGATCACGTCCATATCCGTAGAGACCCCATTTCGCCGCTCAGGAGGAGCCATGAAAACAACCCGATTCATCCGAATGTCCCTTGCCGTACTCGCGGGCGCATCGGCGTTGGCGCTGGCTTCAATTGCCGAGGCACAACAGGCCTATGTTTCCGTGCGCACCACGCTGCGTGCCGGCCCTGATCGCGGCTACCCGCAGGTCGCGTGGCTCGGTGGCGGCACCTCGGTGTATGTCAACGGCTGTGTGCGCGGCTATCACTGGTGCGACGTGACCTCCGGCGGCGTGCGCGGCTGGGCCAATGCGCGCCATCTGCAGTACTACTACCAGAACCGCCGCGTGGCGATTTACGGCAATGGCGCGAGCTATGGCTTCCCGGTGGTCGGCTTCGCGCTGGGCTCGTATTGGGACAACCATTACCGCAGCCAGGCCTGGTACAACAACCGCTCGCACTGGAACAACTGGCATCCGGGCACCCCGGCACCGCGCTTTGACGCGTATCCGTCGCGCCCGCATTACGAGGCACCGCGTCCGCACTACGCGCCACCGCATGCGGTCGCCCCGGCGCCGCGCCCCTACGTGCGCGAGGTGGCACCGCCGCAATACCAGCACCAATATCAGCAACAGGCGCGTCCGCATCAGCCGCCGGTACAGCAGCAATACCGCGCACCGAACCCGCAGCCACAGCAGCACATGGCACCGCAGCGCCAGCGCAATCAGGGCCGCCCCGCCGGTCAGGAAAGTCCCGGCAATCTGCAGATCAACGGTTCGCTGCGTTAACGGCAGCCGCCACGGGCAACAAACCGACGGCAGCTCCGGCTGCCGTTTTTCATTTTTACTTGGCAATTTTCTTGCGGGGTTCGCATGCAAAATAGCAACATGGAATCCGCAACCACCACCTCCACGGCTACTTTCGACATCTCCGCCAAGACGCACAACCCGAACGCCGGGCTGCGTGGCAATTATTCAAAAATGGCGCCGGATTACACCGTACGCCAGCAGATGTCGGACTATTCGGCGGCCGAACAGGCACGCTGGCTGCGGCTGGTGGGACGGCAACTGGCGCTGATCCCCGGTCGCGCGTGCGACGAGTTCATCAACGCCGTCAACGCACTCGACATGCGCCGCGGCATTCCCGATTTCGCCGAAGTGAACGTCGCGCTCAAGGCGGCGACCAACTGGACACTCGTCGGCGTGCCGGGCCTGCTGCCCGACGATGTGTTCTTCACGCATCTGGCCAATCGCCGCTTTCCGGTGACCGTGTGGCTGCGCGAAGAGAGCGAGTTCGACTACATCGTCGAGCCGGACATCTTTCACGATTTTTTCGGCCATGTGCCGATGCTGTTCACACCGATTTACGCCGATCACCTGGAAGCGTATGGCCACGGCGCGCTCAAGGCAAAACGCCTCGGCGGCCTCGACTGGCTGGCGCGACTGTACTGGTACACGATCGAATTCGGCCTGATCCGCGAGCACGGAAAAGTGCTCGCGTACGGCGCGGGCGTGCTGTCGTCACCCAAAGAATTGCTCTATGCGCTCGAAAGCAGCGTACCGCAGCGGCTGCCGTTTGACGTGATGACCGCGATGCGCACCAGGTTCCTGATCGACGACGTGCAGACGACGTATTTCGTGCTCGATTCGTTCGAGCAACTGCACGACGACACCGCGCCGGATTTCACGCCGTACTACGAAACGCTGCGCGCTGAATCGGCCTGAACCAGCCGCTTCCAGCGGGTTCATCGGGTCGATTTCGAGCGATTTTCAGTGATCAGCTTTTCGCTGAAAACCGCATTCAATATGGGCTCAAACTAATTTTTGAGCTAAAGTCGATATTTACTATTTAGTGCACTTGAGCCCTTATTGGGCAAGGTTTTTCGCAAAAAGTTGATTGTGCTTTTCGGCCGGCGTGGGCCACCCTTCGTTACGAAACGCCTACTGCGTTGCGCACACTTCAACGTAGTGCCCGCGTTCGTATTTGTCCCAGTCGGTAACGGGATACGCCACCCGTTTCCACGGATCGCACACCACTGCATTCCTGGGCCAGGTGGTCGGCATCGTGTTTTGAACACCCCAGCCACCATCCGGCCTGGACTTGACGCCATCGGGTCGACCTGTGGAATCAGTGCAAAAACCCTGCAAGGTGCCGAGGATGACTATCCCGTGCCCGGTTGCGTGGCCACTGACCGAGCACCAGTTAATCGGCCCAACCTGTCGGGCGTTGGCACGCAGGAACAAGAATGCGAGCGCGGACTTCTCGTAGCAATTTCCGAGCTGTGTTGTCCTGGCCGTGTTTCCCGCCACCTCAACCAGCTGGATGCCGGGCAAGTCTGGATATCCGGCACGTTGCGCCGCCAGACGCAGGCCACGCAGCGTGACGACACCGCCCAGCCATTCGCCCCAGCCGCGATTGCTCGAAGACACCGCACAGTCCGATTCGACATATTGCACCGCTCGCTGCGCCCAGGCCATCCGGTGCTGGAGTTTCGTTGCAAACATCAGGCGCCCCCCGTCATTCGATGACGGCATCCTAAGCCCAACCCGACACGGCAAACAAGCGCGTCTGGGTTACGCAACGTTACTCCGCAGCCGCTACGCAACCGCAGCAAATGCGGCGGTGTGCGTGAATCAGGCTGCCAGCTTCGCCGGCATCGCCAGCGCCTGCGCTTCGATTGCGGCATCGCACACCGGCACCGCGATCCACGGGTCGCGCGCGACACCGCCG
>CAYMSY010000269.1:0-2109 GCA_964393195.1 uncultured Alcaligenaceae bacterium
TCCGTTCTTTGAGCGGATCGCGTGGAATCAGGGCTTCGGCATTCAGGGTTGGCTCAAAGGCGCATTCGGCGAGGAGTTTCATGATTTTGCGGGGTCGGTCGTGGTGCACGCTGTGGGTGGCTGGATTGGCCTGATCGCTGTGCTGCTGCTTGGTTCGCGTACCGGACGCTACGGCAAGCAGGGACAGATTTCTGCCCATCCGCCGTCGTCAATCCCGTTTCTCGCGCTGGGTGCATGGGTGCTGGCCGTGGGCTGGTTCGGTTTCAACGTGATGAGCGCACAGACCATCGACAAGATCAGCGGCCTGGTGGCGGTGAACTCGCTCATGGCGATGGTCGGCGGCACGCTGGTGGCGCTGCTGCTCGGCAAGAACGATCCCGGATTCGCCTACAACGGCCCGCTGGCCGGGCTGGTGGCGGTGTGCGCAGGCTCGGATGTGATGCATCCGATCGGCGCACTGGCCGTCGGCGGTATTGCAGGCGCAATCTTCGTGCAGATGTTCACGCTCACCCAGAACAAATGGAAGATTGACGACGTGCTCGGCGTGTGGCCGCTGCATGGGCTCTGCGGCGCCTGGGGCGGCATTGCCGCAGGCATCTTTGGCAGCAAGGCGCTGGGCGGCATGGGTGGTGTGGCCTTCATGTCACAGCTGGTCGGCACCTTGATGGGGGTCGTCATTGCCCTGATCGGCGCTGGCCTCGTCTACGGCGCGCTCAAAGCCACGCTGGGCCTGCGTCTGGACGCCGAAGAGGAATTCAACGGCGCCGATCTGTCGATTCACAAGATCAGCGCAACTCCGGAGTAAGCCGGCAACGACTGCGGCGGACCAAAGATAGACCCGCCGCTCTATATACGCCGATGCTGCGGCGCAGTAAAATAGAGGGTTATCTTCTTTCGCCCTGCCGCCGCCCACTTTTTCGGGCCTGTCGTGCGCCGGGCTTTTCAGGCGGCTTCATGACATCCAGCGCGAACTCCGGTCTTCGCAATATTGCAATCATTGCCCACGTTGACCACGGCAAGACGACGCTCGTCGACTGCCTGCTCAAGCAGTCGGGCACCTTCGCGGCGCACGAACAGGTGGGCGAGCGCGTGATGGACTCGAACGACATCGAGCGCGAACGCGGCATCACGATTCTGGCCAAGAACTGCGCGGTGACCTACAAGGGCACGCGTATCAACATCGTTGATACGCCGGGCCACGCAGACTTCGGTGGTGAGGTCGAGCGCGTACTGTCGATGGTGGACGGCGCGCTGCTGCTGGTGGACGCGGTCGAAGGCCCGATGCCGCAAACGCGTTTCGTGACCAAGAAGGCGCTCGCGCTCGGTCACAAGATCATCGTGGTCGTGAACAAGGTGGATCGTCCGGGCGCGCGTCCGGATTGGGTTGTGAATCAGACCTTCGAACTGTTCGACAAGCTTGGCGCGACCGAGGAACAACTGGATTTTCCGGTCGTTTACGCCAGCGGCCTCAACGGCTGGGCGAGCCTGACCGAAGGCGAGCAGGGCAGCACGATGGAGCCATTGTTCGACACCGTGCTGTCGAAAATTCCGGCGCCGCAACTCGATGACGCCGCGCCGTTGCAACTGCAGATTTCCGCGCTTGATTACAACAGCTATGTTGGTCGCATCGGCATCGGCCGCATCCATCGCGGCACCATTCGTCCGGGGCAGCAGTACGCGATGCGCCTCGGCAGCGAAGACAAGGGTATCGCCAAGGTCAATCAGGTGCTGACATTCAAGGGCCTGGCGCGCGCCGAAGCTGAAATTGCCACCGCCGGTGACATCGTCGCGATTACCGGCATTCAGGATCTGGGTATCGGCTACACGATCTGTGACCGTGAAAACGCCGAAGGCATGACGCCTATCGCCGTCGATGAGCCGACACTGACCATGAGCTTCTGCGTCAACACTTCGCCACAAGCGGGGCGCGAAGGCAAGTTCGTGACCTCGCGCCAGATCCGCGAGCGCCTGCAAAAAGAACTGCTCGCGAACGTGGCGCTCAAGGTTGAAGACACTGAAGACGCCGACGTATTCCGCGTTTCCGGTCGTGGCGAATTGCACCTGACGATTCTGGTCGAGAACATGCGTCGCGAAGGTTATGAACTCGCT
>CAYMSY010000269.1:2162-4831 GCA_964393195.1 uncultured Alcaligenaceae bacterium
GTGTGAGCCGATGGAGGCGCTGACCGTGGACCTTGAAGAAGGCCATCAGGGCGGTGTCATGCAGGCTCTCGGCGAGCGTCGCGGCGAATTGCTCAACATGGAAAACGACGGTCGGGGTCGTGCGCGGCTTGAGTACCGCATGCCGGCCCGCGGACTGATCGGCTTCCACAATGAATTCATGAACCTGACGCGCGGCACCGGGTTGATCTCGCACATCTTCGACGGCTATGCGCCGCATCGTGGTGACATTCCGGGCCGTCGCAATGGCGTGCTGATCTCGCAGGACGACGGCAACGCCGTGGGCTTTGCGCTGTTCTCGCTGCAGGAGCGCGGTCGTTTGTTCGTGGCACCCGGCGACATCGTTTATGAAGGCATGCTGGTCGGCATTCACAGCCGAGACAATGATCTCGTCGTGAATCCGATCAAGGAAAAGAAACTCACCAACGTGCGTTCCGCCGGCAAGGACGAAAACATCCTGCTGACACCGCCGGTGAAGCTCACGCTCGAATACGCGGTGGAATTCATCGAAGACGACGAAATGGTCGAAGTCACGCCCAAGTCGATCCGCCTGCGCAAGCGCTACCTGATTGAGCATGAGCGCAAGGCGGCGCTGCGTCGCGCGGAAGCTGCGGCGGTCGCCGCCTAGTCAAAAAGCATTGAGCGCTGAAATGTCGGCGCTCGTCGCCGGGATTGATGATTGAATGCGGGGATGCATAGCCTGTCTCCCGCATTCGATCAGTGACCGCCGCTCGCACCAAACCCCGCATCCTGATCATCGGCGAAGCCGTCGCGCCGACGGGTTTCGCACGTGTCATTCGCAGCGTATTTTCGCGACTGGCTGATCATTACGAGTTGCACCAACTTGCCACCCGCTATGACGGTGGCGCGCACGACTGGCCGTGGACGCTGCATGCGGCGTCGAAGGGGCAGAGCGTCTATGGCTACGACCAGATTGTGCCGCTCGTCGATTCGCTGAAGCCGGCGCTGGTCTTTCTGCTTTACGACATTCCGTTTCAGCCACCGTTCTGGGCACAACTGCGTCGCGCGACGTGGCAGCCGCCGGTTGTGATGTACACGCCGGTCGAAGCCGGGCCGATTGCGCCGGAAATCATCGAACCGCTCGAAGGCGTCGCGCGCTATGTGATGTACAACCAGTTTGGTCGCCGTGTGATTGATGCGTCGCTGGCCGAAATTCGCGCACGGCGTCCGGACTTCCGATTCCCGGCGCTCGATGTCATCGCACATGGCGTTGACCGGGAGCGCTTCTTTCCGCTTCCTGCCCAATTGAGCGACCCGCAAGAACCTGAAAGCCGCGACGCCGAGGCCGCGCGGCGCCTGACCGCCCGCCAGCAACTCGGCATCGACGCGCCGGAAACGCGCGACGCCTTCATCGTGCTTAACGCCAACCGCAACATGCCGCGCAAGCGCATTGATTTGACGATGCAGGGCTTTGCGCTGTTTGCACGCGACAAACCGGCGAATGTGAAGCTCTATCTGCACATGGCGACCGAAGACAGCGGCTGGAACGTGCTGCTGCTCGCGAAGCGCTACGGGATCTTCGACCGGTTGATCATGACGCGCGCTGACAATGTGCGGCCGACGTTCGACGACGCGATGATGAATCTGCTCTACAACGCCTGCGACGTTGGCCTGACGACGAGCACTGGTGAAGGCTGGGGCATGGTCGCCTTCGAGCATGGAGCCACGCGCGCGGCACAGGTGATGCCTCGACACACCTCGTTGGCAGAGCTCTGGGACGGGGCAGCCGAGTTCATCGAACCGGCCAGCACGATGACGTGGCCGGGAAACCTGACCGAGGGGCAGGTGGTTTCGGCAGAAGGCGTGGCGGCGGCGTTGCAGCGGGTCTACGACGATCGCGAGCTACGTGCTGCGCTCGCGGCGCGTGCGCTTGCCAACGCGCGACGCGACGACTTTGGCTGGGAGCGCGTGTCCGACCAGTGGCGGACGCTGTTTGACGCAGTGATCGCGGGCCGCTGAGCGCCCGCAGGACGCGAATTACTCGACGTAGAAACCGATCGTGACGGCTTTGCCGGTGCCGGTCGACGGAATATTGATCACGTAGGGCGCCGGCTGGTTACCGGAAGTGTTCACGTAAAACGACACCGAGACATTGCTTTGCTTGTCGTAGTACGGCAGGTCGGTGGTGTCGCCGGGATTGATCGTTCCGCAGTCGGCGGAGCCCGCCGTGCTGATGGAATAGAACAGTTGTTGCGGGGTGTTGTTGTTGAGCAGCATGGATGGCCTTTGCGCGTTTGGTCGATTGGAGATGAAGCAGCGCTAGGCCACCAGTAACGCCATTTCGACCTGGTTGCCGGTCTGCGTTGTCGGAATGGTGACGCTGAATTCCGGCTGGCTGGCCGGCAGGAAGGACACCTGCACGTTGGTCAGGTTGTCATAGCCCGGAAGGTCGGCAAGGCCGTTGGGCTGGATGGTTCCACAATCGCCCATGCCGGCGGCCGAAATCGTGTACGACACCGCGATTCCGGTTTCGTTGACCAGTAGCATCTCTTTCTCCCCAATGATGATGGGCCGTAGGCCCCGCAACGCGCGTCTGAATTTGACGTCGGGAACGGAAAAGTCCGATCCATGATCAGTATCGGCGGGCGCCCACTGAGCTGTCAAGCACGATTTATGACATTGCGATGAGG
>CAYMSY010000270.1:0-4740 GCA_964393195.1 uncultured Alcaligenaceae bacterium
CGCCGTAGTGTGCAAATTCGGCCGCTAAAACATCAGCGCGAGCCAGCAATTGCTCACGCGTGTGCTGATAGGCGTGCTCGGCGAGACGGCGGCGATTGCTGTAGCTGAACAGGTTCGAGAAGAACAGATCGGCATCGCCCTTCGATGGTTGCAGCACGATGAGCTTGGCGTCGGGGTAAGTGGTCGCGTAACTTGCGATGCTCTTTTCAAGCCGCGAGTGAATCAGCGCACGAAACGTTTGCGACAGCACGGTTGGCAGGCCACGCTCGACCAGGTGCGATTGCGCGCGCGCGGCAACCGTACTGTTGAACGGGACCAGTGGATTCACGCAAATGACGAGCTTGGCACCCGCGTTCATGGCGCTCGACGCATGCATCGTCTTGTTGAGGGCGCCGTCAACGTAGTGACGTGCGCCGATCTTGACCGGCGTATACATGCCGGGCAGCGCCGAGCTCGCCTGAACCGCTTGCGAGATCGGCACGTGGTTCATTGCGGTAGAACCAAACTCCACCGTTTCGCCGGAATCGAGATCGGTCGCGATCAGGAACAGCTTGCTCTTCAGTTCGCGAAAATCATTGGTGCGGCCGGGCTTGCTGAGCAGCTTGCGCATGGCCCGTTCAATGGCGCGGTTATCAAACAGACCGGTCGGAATGACGGCACTGAGACGCTGCAACTCGGACAGCGCGCGGCTGGGCTTAAGCGATCGCGCACTCGCCCACAGCGTTGCCATGACAGCGGTCGGCAAGGTTGCGAGGCGCGACGCGTACTCGCGCAGCGCCGGCCGCATGAATACGCCGGGCGCCAGCGCATCACCGTCTTCGCCCTCGTTTTCGATGAAAAGCTGCACCATTTCCCGCGGCGTAATGCCATTAGCCAAGCCGGCCGTCACGAACGCGCCGGCGCTGACCCCCACGTACGAGTGCAGCCGCGTGAAATCGAGCGTCGGCAGCGCTTCGTGCAGTGCAGCAAGAACCCCTACCTCATAAACAGCCCCAAGCGGGCCACCGCCTGCGAGAGCGAGAGCGATGGGCGGTGTCGGTGCGGGAGCGTGTTCAGACATGGTGTGGCATGAAGTTCCGGTAATCGTTACTTCGAATCATAGAAAAACGGCCACCGAAGTGGCCGCCTGATTTCAAAATGAGGTCCCGATCCTGCGAAAGGAGGAGGAACGCAAGATCGGGACGGGGACACCTTGAAACGATTACTTCGCAGCTGCTTTCTTGGCAGGCTTCTTCGCGGCGGCTGGCTTGGCAGCGGGCGCTGCCTTGCCGGCGTTGAGCTTCTGGACCTGCTTGGTCAGCTCTTCAACACGGGCGGAAAGCTTGCTGATGTCTGCTTTGGTGGGAACGCCCAGGCGGCCTACGGCACGGCCAACGCGCTCTTCGAATACGGTTTCCAGACGATCCCATGCGCCGGCGGCCTTGCTCGTGGCTTCGGTGATCTTGCCGGAGAACTCATTGGTCACATCATTGACCTGTGCATCGGCAAAAGAGCGGAATTTCTTCTGCAGGCCGGCACCTTCTTTAACGAGCGCTTCAAACACTTTGCTGCCTTCTTCCTGAGCTTTGGAGAACGCGCCCAGACCAGCCAACCAGATCTGGCTGGAAGATTCCTTGACGGTACCGAGCAGATTGCCTTCCGACTTTGTGGCTTCGGCGGCGGCTTTGCTGAACTTCTTGACCATGTGATGTTTCCCTGTTGAGGTGCGGTTACGATGAATGAACTGTATGCGCCGTACATAGAGTGCGCACCTTAGAAACCCGCCATTTGCCTAGGAGAATGGCTCTAGAATGGATTGAACGCTTTCCACGCAACAGCGATCACGACCTCGCCGGTGCGCGCAAAGAGCAGCTATCAAAACAGGAGGCCACATGACTTACTTCGTTACCGGTGCATCCGGATTCATCGGCAAGCGTCTCGTCAAGAAACTCTTGGCGCGCAAGAACACAACGATCTACTTTCTGATCCGCGCAGAAAGCAAAAAGAAGGTCGACAAGCTGATGGCCTTCTGGGGCGAGGAAGCGGCCAAGCGCTGCGTGCCGATAGTCGGCGATATTGCCAAGCCAGGGCTCGGGCTCTCCGCGGCCGACAAGACAAAGATCAAGGGCAAGATCAAGCACTTCTTCCATCTGGCCGCGGTGTATGACATGACCGCAAGCGCCGAAGAGAACCACACGGCCAATGTGGTGGGCACCGAGAACGCTGTCGCGCTCGCCAACGAGATCAAGGCCGGCCTGTTTCACCACATGAGCTCGATTGCCGTGGCTGGCAACTACGAAGGCGTATTCCGCGAAGACATGTTCGACGAAGCGGATGACTATCTCGACCACCCTTACATGCAGACCAAGCATGAGAGCGAAAAGTTCGTGCGTGAACACTGCTCGATGCCGTGGCGTGTCTACCGTCCGGGTGTGGTGCTCGGCGACAGCAAGACCGGCGAGATCGACAAGATTGACGGCCCGTACTATTTCTTCAAGCTGATCCAGCGCATGCGCGCGATGCTGCCGCCGTGGATGCCGGCAATCGGCATTGAAGGCGGTCGCATGAACATGGTGCCGGTGGACTTTGTTGTCGACGCGACCGATCACATCGCGCACGCGAAGGGCAACGACCGCAAGGCATTCCACCTGACCGATCCGGCTCCGCTGCGCATTGGCGATTCGCTCAACATCTTTGCGCGTGCCGCGCATGCGCCGCAGATGGCACTGCGCGTAAACGCTGCTTTGCTCGGGTTTATCCCGCAAAGCGTGGTCAAGGGCGTCATGGCGCTGCCGCCTGTGCGTCGCATCAAGAACGCCGTAGTCAAGGATCTGGGTATTCCGGAAGACACACTGTCCTTCATCAATTACCCGGTGCGCTTCGATTGCCGGGAAACGCTCAAAGCGCTGGAAGGCACCAAGATTGAAGTGCCGGCGCTGGAAGACTATGCGTACAAGCTCTGGGACTACTGGGAGCGCAATCTCGATCCGGACCTCTTCATCGACCGCACGCTCAAGGGACAGATCACGGGCAAGGTCATTCTGATTACCGGTGGCACATCCGGCATCGGCCAGGCAACGGCGCTCAAAATCGCGGCGGCAGGCACGGCAAAGGCGGTGGTCGTGTGCGGTCGTGACCAGGAAAAGATCGACGAGACGCTCAAGCTTGCAAAGAAACAGGGCGTAAAAATCGTTGCTTACCAGGCCGACGTTGCCGACGAGGCCGGTTGCGCCGCGTTCGTGCAGACGCTCAACGACAAGCATGGTGGTGTCGACATTCTGGTCAACAACGCTGGTCGCTCAATCCGGCGTGCGCTCGAGAGCAGCTATGACCGCTTCCACGACTTTGAGCGCACGATGGACGTGAACTACTTCGGCGCGCTGCGCATCACGATGGGCGTATTGCCCGGCATGGTGGCGAAGAAGAAGGGCCACATCATCAATATCAGCTCGATTGGTGTTCTCACCAATGCGCCGCGCTTCTCGGCGTACGTGTCGTCCAAGGCGGCGCTGGACGCCTGGACGCGTTGCGCTTCGTCCGAATTTGCCGACCGCGGCATCAATTTCACCACCATCAACATGCCGCTGGTGAAGACGCCGATGATTGCGCCGACCAAGATCTACAACAACGTACCGACGCTGGAGCCGGAAGAAGCGGCCGACATGATCATCCGTGCCATCGTCTACAAGCCCGTGCGCATCGCCACCCGTCTGGGCATTGCCGGCCAGGTATTGCATGCATTTGCGCCGCGTATCGCGCAGATCGTGATGAACACGAGCTTCCGCATGTTCGGCGATTCCGAAGCGGCGAAAGGCAAGAAAAATGAAGTGGTGGGACCGTCGGTGGATCAGATCGCACTGTCGAATCTGATGCGCGGCATCCACTTCTAGCGATACGCCCGGCTCGGCGATCGGTGCGTTCGGCGCCCGATCCGCCGACTGACCACGCGGGACGATTTTGTGCTGACTGTGGAAGTGCTTTCGTGGCTAACAGCCACGCGCGGAAATGCCCATGGCATATGGGCTTACGGGCAATTTATGCCTAAAGTCGACTTATGGCGTTTCTCGCTGCCAAGCCGCATCTCCTATCCGAGCCACCAGAAAAGCTGCTTCGAATTGAAAAGTGTTGCATAGAGGGAACGGAAGCCATGCAATCAGCGAAATCTCTGCGCAATTCGCTATGCAGCACGTCGGAAATCGTCTTTAATCCGCGTTGAACTTTTGTTGTGCACCGGAGCGAAATCAGGGTGCGCAGCAGCAAAGTTCCAAACACATGTGTGCACTGTTAACAATCGATTGAATTCAGGAGAATCAAACCATGGCAGCAGCCGCCAAGAAACCCGCCGCTAAAAAGCCCGCAGCGAAAAAACCTGCGGCAAAGAAACCCGCAGCCAAACCAGCCGCAAAAAAACCGGCAGCGAAAAAGCCAGCAGCCAAACCGGCCGCTAAAAAACCGGCAGCGAAGAAACCAGCCGCTAAAAAGCCAGCGGCCAAGAAACCCGCTGCCAAGAAGCCTGCCGCCAAGCGCAAGCCGAATGCAGCCTTCATGAAGGCGATGACGCCGTCAGCGGTTCTCGCCGCAGTAATCGGCGCCAACCCGATGCCACGCACCGAAGTCACCAAGAAAGTGTGGGACTACATCAAGAAGAACAAACTTCAGGATGCCGTCAATCGCCGCATGATCAACGCCGACGAAAAGCTGCGCGCGCTGTTCCAGAAGGCGCAAGTGTCGATGTTCGAGATGGCTGGCCTGATCGGCAAG
>CAYMSY010000271.1:0-4721 GCA_964393195.1 uncultured Alcaligenaceae bacterium
CGCAAAAGGATCACTCGCGCTTTCTGGCGGCAACAGACTACTCAACCCGTCGCCCAACAAAACTCCTGGCGCAAGCGAACCGGTCAATGGCGCCGCCACAGTCCCGGCAGTACCTGACTGAAACAGACTATCTATGGAGGGTGCGGGTTGAGCAACTGCAGAAGCGGTTCCCGCACTTCCTTCGGACGTGCTTCCTAGCAAACTAGCCAACGGGTCGGCGGCGTTGCGTTCCGTGCTGGAAGGCAACTCAAACGGATTGAAGTCGTCGGGAATGAGAGCGCCACTCATTGCCGTATTGGGCAGTGGACTAAGCGTGCCGCGAGGGGCGAAAGGCAAACCCTCAACGCTTGAGTGGGGCATCGCCTGAAACGCCGCCAGAGGATCAGTGCTGGCGCCGGCTGATACCTGCTGGCGCAACACCGCGGGTGCTGGACTATGGCCCGATGGCCCGGTACCGATTCCGGCGAGTAAATTTGCAAATGGATCGCCACCTAACGCATCGCTGTCACGTGTTGCGGTCACATGATCCGTCGAGATTGGCGGCAATTCGATTATTGGTTGCGGCAAAGGCGCATGCGCCAGATTCCTTTCTTGCGCATTATCAGCGTCAAAAACGCTCCTCGCCTGCGAAGGTTGACTTGACGGAATCAGCGGGTCGGCCCGCAGAGCAACCGAAGGCTCCAATTTTGCAATGTAAACAGGTGAATCAAGGAGGCCGCTTTGAACTTGATTTCCGCCAACTCGCAACTGCACTGAGGGCTCATGAGACGCAGGTACCTGCGCGGTAGAAACATGGGGTACAGGAACGACGGCCCTGAGTACATAAGGGCCGATCTCCACCAGTGCCCCGTTGGCTAGTGGCATTGACTCACCACTGTCCACCTGTTGTTCACCGACCGAGATGGGTAGCGACGTACTGGAGTTGGTGATCGTGGCCATGCCACCAGGAAAACTAATGGTGGCATGCAATCGCGACACGCGGCGATGTTTGTCAGGCAGGGCAAAAACATTGGACTCGTCGCGCCCGATCGTGCCGCCAGCATCATCGAACACACGCATCAGCGGTTGCGATGGTGGAATGGCGTCCATCGAGACAACCTGCAGGATGAGCTCTGGCATGATCGCTGGCAGAAAGTGGAAAAAATGTACCGCTAGCGACCGAGTACGGCGCGGCGAGCCCGCTCAAACTGCGGCCCCCATATCGGGTGCCCGCGCTCCGCAGCAGCAAGATCAAAACCGCTGTCGGCTCTAAACGCTCGCTCGAAAGTCTGACGGCAGGCCGTGATGGCACCGGTGGAACATTGCGAGAACGCGAGCGTCTTTAGCGCCCTGATCTGTTGGCCGGGATCAAGAGAGCCATCTGCGCTCAAGGGAGCCAAAAGCTTGATGGCGCCGCTAAAGTCACCGCGATCATAGGCACCAATACCAGCCGCAAGTGCACGCTCGCTCGCTGCCGTATCGATGGCCGGAACACTCTGAGTCAAAGGCGTTGTGGGCGTCGGCGCAACCGGCGCAGGTGCGCTTTGCACAGGCGTCGGCGCTGGGTGATTGACGGTCGCCGGCGGCGTCGAAGCGCACGCTGACAGCAGCATCGTAACGATTGCAGCGGTGCTAGTATTCTGAAGAGTAATTCTCACAATATTTCCTTTGCGTGATTGCCTACCGAGAGGCATCGCGAACGTACTAGAACGAATGTCTGATGGACACGGATTTGCCAGGCATCACCTCTACTGACCGAGACACTGTCGGACCAGCCGGATTTTGAATTTCAATTGTGTAGGTGCCGGGCGCTAGCGGCAGACGCTTGAGCGGTGGTGAAGGTCCGACAACGGCGCCATTAACGGATACATTCCCCCAAGGCTTGATATCCAGCGTAACCGCACCCTTGACGACTGTTGTCGACTCTTGCTTGTTGGCGTCTACCGAAGGAGAGACGGTCGGTGCAGTGCCGGGCAAGACGGCAGCAATGGTCACGTCTGACCCTTTGTCGGCTTGCCGAGTTGCTTCCACCGCAGGTGCGGGTAGGCTGGCGTCAGCCTTGTTGGTATCAGATTTATCGACGGTTGGCGGCGTCGAAACAGCAATCGACGAGTCTGTCTTGGTGTCCGGCGCGGGAATTGTGGTAACGAGTTTTGGCGGGTCCCCATCCTGCGAGGAGCGCCCTGCGACGAGATAAACCGCCGAGCCAATAACAGCCAGCGCCGCAAGACCGACGACAACCAGCGGCAAAACGTTGTTCTTCTGAGACGGGCGCTGCGCTGCAGCGTCGCTGCCGCTTGACGTGTCGCTATTTGGCACTTTTGCGGGAGAAGGCCTCTCCACTGGCGCTGGTGGCCTAGGCGCTGATAACAAATCAGACAACGCATCAGAACTTAATCCAGCCTGTACATTTTGCAATGGATCAAGTGACGGGTTCGCACCGTGTTTGTCAGTGCCTGTCGCAAGTGCCTGCGTAGGCAGCTGTGACACTGGTGGTGATATCACGGCGACAGAAGGAGGAGCGTGGACGGTCCGCTGAAAAATCACAGTCGAACTGACTGGAGTAGTAACCCAGCCCAGTGCTTCACGCAGTTCGTCAATTGTCTGGTATCGGTTCTCAGGCATTACTGCGAGACACTTCATTACGACGTTGCAAAGATTCGCTGAATACTCGCCGCGGGCCGCAGCGGCCACGGGTTTCAACGGATCGTTCATCATGCGCGAAATCGCCTGAACCGGCACCTTGCCAGTCATTGCATGGTAAAGAACGCCCCCTACTGCATAAATGTCCGTCCATGCACCCTGCTGCATGGATCCGTCATCAGAGTACTGTTCAATCGGCGCGTAGCCGGGTTTGAGTACCGTTGTCAACGCCCTGGTCATGCCACCGATAATTCTGCGAGCAGCTCCGAAGTCCATCAAGACCGAACGCCCGTTCGGGAGAACGAGTATGTTGTCGGGCGCAATATCGCGGTGGTAGCACTTTTCGTTGTGCAACTCCTGAAGCGCCAGGAGAATAGGATCGAGTGTTTCACAAAGCCACTGCTCAGTTGCGATCTGCGGATTGGTGCGAAGCATCTCGCGCAACGTTACGCCACGGTAATAGCGCATCGCCATGTACGCGGTACCGTTCGCCTCCCAAAAGCGAAAAACCTCGACTAACCCCGGATGCGAAAACTTGGCGAGCATTCGAGCTTCATTTATGAAACTCGACAGGCCAGCATTAAACGTCTTGCTGTGTTCCTCCGATCGCACCTGCACCGTTCCGTTCACGGTACGGCTAGCGAACGCAGAGGGCAAGTACTCCTTTATTGCAACAATGCGATCAAGGCTCGAATCGCGAGCGCTATACACAATACCGAAACCTCCCTCACCTACCACTCCAGTAATCTCGAACTCGCCCAGACGAGTGCCTGGCGGCATAGCGCTTGAGGCCGTGACGGGAGGTGCGCTCATAGTTGTATCTCGCAAAGATTAAAGGTGACGCTCATCTGACATCACTTGAACGTGTGGGAGAGTATGAACGGCGTGTCACGCGTGATCTCCACGGTTCGCTTAAGTGGTGCTGCCGGTGGGTTGGCTATTTCGATCACATGCGTGCCAACCGATAACTGCAACTGTTTAAGGGGAGGTGAAACGCCTCTCGTGACACCGTCGACAGCCACCGTTCCCCATGGTTTGATATCGAGTTTGATCAAGCCATCTGCAACTGGCTCAATAGAGGGGGACACGGTGGTAGCCGTTGCCGCCGGCTCGACGGACTTGGGCGGCACCGTATCGACTGAAGCGGCCGGTGGTGAAACGACTGCGGGTGAAACTGATACCGGTGCGGCCGTATTGTCG
This sequence comes from uncultured Alcaligenaceae bacterium, assembly GCA_964393195.1. Lineage (GTDB taxonomy): Bacteria > Pseudomonadota > Gammaproteobacteria > Burkholderiales > Casimicrobiaceae > Casimicrobium. The sequence continues at coordinate 3,823 of CAYMSY010000271.1, forward strand.
CGTGCGAGCCACATGTAACCGGCAACGGCCAACAAGACACAGGACAGCCCCGCGACGATCAGAGGCAATCGCGACAATTTCTCGGTGACTATGCCGGACACCGGTTCGGTCTCAGGCGCCGGCATGGTAGTCGCTTGAGCAGAACCCTCAGTCGGACTGCCCGAACGCACAATCCTGGCGCCTGACTTGCCCGCTGCAGGCGCAGCCTCCGGCTCCAGCCAGACCTGTGGGGCATTCGGGAGCGTAACAACACGTGGCTGAAGACCGACATTCCAACCCAATGCTTCGCGGAACTCGGTAACAGTCTGAAACCGGTCCTCGATATGGACGCTCATTGCCTTGCTAACGGCCCGCGAAAACGTTGCGGAGAAAGCATCTTTGGTAACCTGATTGACTGTCTGCAACGGGTCAGAAAGCATTCGTGACACCGCCTGCATCGGAACCTTTCCCGTCGCCAGGTGATACAGCACTCCGCCTAGCGCATAGACGTCGGTCCAAGCCCCCTGTTTCATGGTTCCGTCGTCACTGTACTGCTCGACCGGCGCGTAGCCTGGCTTAAGAACAGTCGTCAGCGCCTGTGTCGCATCGCCAATGATCCGTCGCGCGGACCCGAAATCCAGCAGTACAGATCTGCCATCAGACAGCATGATGTTGTCCGGTGCGATATCCCTGTGAAACACCTGCTCCCTGTGCAGCATTTCCAGAGCATCAAATATTGGTCCCATGATCTGGGCAATATTCTCTTCATTGAACTGAAGTTCGCCCTTGGTCAACACCTGTCTCAGCGTCTCGCCCCGGTACATGCGCATGGCCATGTATGCAGTACCGTTACCTTCCCAGAAACGGAACACCTCGACAAGAGCCGGGTGCGCAAACTTGGCCAACATCTTCGCTTCATT
>CAYMSY010000272.1:0-4717 GCA_964393195.1 uncultured Alcaligenaceae bacterium
ACGGGGTCGGGCTGGTAGTGGATTGGGCTCGCCGGGCACGCCAAATTGTAAATTTGATCCACTTCGACGTACAGCGGAAACGTTACGTCGTGCCGCATTAGCTCAAACCGCTTGTGCCCGATAAGGTGGTCGACGTTGGCCTTGGTTCCGGTGAAGAAGTTATCCACACAGATCACGTCGTGCCCATCCGCCAGCAACCGGTCGCAGAGATGGCTACCCAGAAAACCCGCGCCGCCGGTAACAAGAATTCGTTTTGTCGTGTTGTAGTCGCGCATGGAGCTCAGCGCCGGTAGAGCGGGGAGCGGACAAACGCGGGGCAGCGCGGCACAGTAATTTCTGCAATGCGGAGCCTTGATTGATTGAAGATAACGGAGGTCTTCACGAAGTGTCCCAGGTCAAAAGGTCGAGCATCAACAGGGCTCCATTCAATCACAACTCAGATGGCAGATTGACACGCAAAGCAGCGACGAAATATGCGAAAAGGCATAGCACGCCCGACGCACCCGCGGCGAGAACAATCAAAAACCTTCGATGATTGCAATCCCGCTCGCGAACGGCGAACTTAAGGCCGCGGGAGGCGCGTCCACTTGATCGACCGATTCATTCGGAAATGCTTGAATGTCGATTGACACGATATTAATTAATATTTCAATACACAATTCGACGCAGCTTATGGGATTCAACTATAATTATCAGTCATTAAGGAGGGCATATGTCCGAGTATCAAGATATTCAAGCGAAAATAGCCGAACTACAGTCACAAGCAGCTGCTATTCGAGCCAATGAGAGAATAGCTGCGATCAAGGACATCAAGTCGTTAATGGCGACATTTGATATCTCGATTTCTGATCTGGCACCTGAGACAACGCACCCCAAGCGCAAACGCGGTGGCAAATTGATGGCTAGGTCACAAAAAGTGGAGCCTAAGTACCGTGACGGCGCCGGCAACCAGTGGAGCGGTCGCGGCCTGCAGCCTAGGTGGCTGAGAACCGCTATTGCCGGTGGCGCCAGCCTGGAATCGTTCGTTATTTCACGGCCGTCCTGAAATCGCATGAATGCCGCGTGCACGCGATTTGACCGACGAGTTCGGTCAATACTTTACCGGTATGCGAAGCCGCATCCGCTTGAACTCTGCCGATAATTTTGCAAATCTGTAGAACCCTGAAGATAATCACGGTGCGCATAGATATTTTCATATTTAAGGTGATAATTTTTTGACCGGACTGGCGTCGAATGCTTTTAGTTGCGTTGTCGACGTGGTTTCGCGGCCGTTGCACTCACGTTTGGCTGACCGGCCACACGACGAACTTACGGCGCGGTGGTCGAAGGATGAGTGGCTTCTCGCCGTCGATCTGGCGGCTAGAGAATCGCTGATTGCCTGGTTCGCGCACCGAACACAAGACCCAGCCGTCGCCTGCCCCGTTGAAGTACAAACCCGTGCATTGGCCAGAGCCGAACCATTTTTTGTCTGGACGCGTCACGGCGCGGCGCTATCTGCTCAACTACTAGAGGATCTGGCCACTGCGTCAATATCGGCCCGTATATTCAAGGGCCAGTTGCTGGCGCAAGCGGTATATGGCGACTATCTGCTCAGAAACTCCTCGGATATTGATTTAATTGTTCCTGTGGAAAGCATCGCAGACACTGCTGTGTCCTTGCAATCTAGGGGTTTTAAGTCGGCAATCGCGCTGCACTGGTTTCGCAACGATTATTTCTTGCGTCTGCAAAAAGAGGCTTCCTTTTCCGCGCTGGGCGGGGCATTCACCATCGATTTGCATTGGAAGCTCGTCAATCGGTGGAATCCAGTGGTCATTTGTGAGCGCGAACTGTTCGACGGCGAGGGAGCGACAGTCACTGTGCTTGGCAAACCGTTACCGTGGTTCAGCGCGGAAAAGTTGTTTCGTATCCAACTCGCGCACGTCATCAGCTCCGACTTCGCAGGACTGAAAGCCTGGGTCGACTTGGCTCACTGTAGCGACTTGTTGTCTGCTGACGATTGGCTCACTTGTGCGGCGCGATGTCGGGTGTTGGGTAGCGAGCGAGCCCTGATGGTGGCTTTGTTGGTGCTGGAGGCGGTGTTTCAGCGCCGCCTGCCTCCCGGTATTGAGCCGACCCGTTTAACTCAGGCACGATCCATTGCCGACAAAGTAGTCGCCGAGTTAGGATCAGGTCAATCCAAACTTTCGTTTTGGCGGGGAATCAGCCGATCTGCAACCCTAGGTGAGTCCCGAAAAAAGACTTTTCGGGCGCTTTCTCAACTGTGGACACCAGCCATAATCGATTTCGAGAATGCCACAACCGCTAAATCCATTGCATCACTCACCGTAGACATGGCCTCACGTAGACTACGTCAAATATTCGCGCGTTAATATTTTCCGGCGATAGGCGGTTATTGCAGCGCCGCTAAGGACGGGAAGGCGACTTTTCACAATCTGTCTCTTGTCCCGACACACTGATCCTCGTTCCACGGCGACATTGCTCGCCATCATCGGTAGGCCTGTTTGCCGTCTGGCTGACGATCACCTGTCTGTCAGGAATTTAAACACCGCAACGCGGAAATTCTGCATCGCAACCGCGCCGGGCAATACGCAGGCGCAAGTGCGCGCTGCCCATAAACTTGCTTCATGATTGTTCACCGCCGCGCCTTGCTCTCTATCCTTCGTCCGCATCGCATCGCGCTGATTTGGGGCGCGCTTTTGATGGGGGCCGAGAGCGCCTTTGCGCTTGCGCTGCCTTATTTCGGCGGGCACCTGGCCGGAGAGTTCTTGCGGCGGCAGGATGTCATCGTGGGCTCGATTTTGGCAGCCCTTTTTGCGGTGATGACGGCCCAGGCGGTGCTGCGCTTTAAGCTGGGGTGTATCAACCATGCCATGCTGACCGCTCAGGCGGTGCTGCGCTTCGCGAATGTGTATCTGCTGGGTCGAACCTCACACCGGTTTCTCGCGGACCTGCGCACGCACGTGTATACGCATTTGCAAACGCTGCCGATCTCATATTTCACCGATCGTACGCGTGGCGATGTGCTTTCGGTGCTGGCGACAGATACGTGGCGCATCGGAACCTATCTATCGTCCACGCTGGCAGGCGTGGTGAGCATGGCGCTGACGCTGTTGGGCTCGATGTTTTTCATGTGGCAAATCGATGCGACGCTCACAGCGCTCGCGGTTGCAGCCATTCCCCTCTTCTATCTCGTGATCAAAATTCTGGGCCGCAAAGTGCGTCCGCTTGCCGCCGCGCTCAACGAGGCCCATTGGCGGGCCTTCGCCCGCGCAGAAGAGAACCTGGGGCTCATCACCGTCATCAAAGCGTTTAATCGGCAGCCGCTCGAAGCCGCGCGCTACGCGCAGATGAACGAAACGATACGCAAACTTGAAGACCGGGCGCTGTGGCATTCCGGCGGGTTGTCCCCGGCGATGCAATGGTTGGCAGGTGTGGCGGTGTTGATCGTGTTATGGATTGCAGCGGATCGCGTAACGGCGCAATCGCTGGGGGCCGACGCGATCATCACATTTCTGCTATATGCATCGCTAATGACGCGACCGGTGAGCGCTCTTGCCGATTTGTACGGCCAAACGCAATCAGTGCGCGCGGCGCTGGCGCGTGTAGAGGCGACCCTCGCGGAGGCGCCGGAGACGACGGAGGGCACCCACAAGACCCCGCTAACAGGGGCGCCGCCACGCGCGTGCACAATAGAGTTTCGCGACGTGTCGTTTGCATATCCCAATCGGCCGCCGGTACTGAAGAACTTCAACCTGCTAGTCAAAGCGGGCGAAACCATCGCCCTGACCGGCGAAAACGGCGCCGGAAAAAGCACGCTGGTGCACCTGTTGTTGCGTTTAGTCATACCGCAGACAGGTCAGATCCTCATCGACGATGTAGACATACAACAGATGGACTTGCAGCTCCTGCGTTCGCGCGTAGGATTTGTGCCGCAACATGTGCAGCTGCTCAACGGGACGATTCGCGACAATATCGCGTACGGTCGCCCCGATGCTTCGCATGAAGCGGTCGACGCTGCCGCCCGCGCGGGGCAAGCGCAGGCGTTTATCTGCAAGCTGCCTGAAGGCTACGACACAGTGATCGGTGACCATGGTGTGCGCCTGTCCGGTGGCCAACGCCAGCGCGTGGCACTGGCGCGCGCGCTGCTCGTTGATCCGCCGATATTGGTGCTCGACGAGGCGACCGCTATGTTCGATCCCGTGGGCGAACTAGCACTTCTGGACGGGTGCCGTCCGCTGATCGCAACCAAGACGGTGCTGTTGATTACACACCGGCCTGCGAGTTTGGCGCTTGCGGATCGTGCGATTCGCCTATTGGCCTGACGCTCGCACTGCGCAGCACTAAGCCCGCGTCTGCGAGTTCGCCTGCCAATCTTTCCGCATCCTCGCGAGCCTGCTCGACGGTGACTTCGTATTCGGCAGCGATCACGTCCGCGATACGGCTCAGCGTTGCGCCTTCCGAAAGCAGTGCCCATACCCGCGCACCAACATTCGGGAGCCCAAAATACTTGTCGGTGCGCAAATCGAACAAAACCATCGTGTCACCAACTAATCGCGACACCGCGTGCGGCGAACAGACATAACGTCGATCTTCAGTCTTCATATTTCACGCGGCGTCACGCTCGGATATTCTTTATGCAGGTACGAGAGGATAGCTGTTCTCACGGCCTCGAGCGCGTCATAGCCCGGCGTCATGCGCATGCGCATGTCGAGGCCGC
>CAYMSY010000273.1:0-4699 GCA_964393195.1 uncultured Alcaligenaceae bacterium
CCCAACGAAAACTTTGCGCGCGAAATCCTGCAGCTCTTCGGCGTCGGCCTGTTCGTGCTCAATCAGGATGGCACCAAGGCCCTGTCGGCCGGTCAGCCCATACCTACTTATAGCGAGGCGATGGTCAAGGGTTTTGCCCGCGTCTTCACCGGCTTCGCCTACGACGATCTGGTGTGCAAGGTGAGCGGGCCTCCGCTGCCGCCAGTAGCCTCCTGCACCGACAGTCAGGGCGGCGTGCACCCGAACTGGTACTGGGAGCCGTATCGCGATGACCTCGGCCCCAACGTGCCGCCGGATGTCAACGGCTGGAAACGGCAGATGGTGCCCTTCGTCGGTCGCCATAATGCCGGCACCAAGCAGTTGCTGAGCTACAACTACACCACGCCGGTCAACGCCGGTTCGCCCGTCGCGGCGTGCACGTCGGCGGTCACGTTTGCCAATGGCGGTGGCCTGCTCGCGGCACCGGTTGTCTCTCCGGCGCCGATCGATGAAGTGACCGGCACCGCCGTCACCACTGGCACCAAGACCAACCGCACCCAGGCCTACGCTTCGCTGAACGCGGCGATCGACAACATCTTCTGCCACCCGAACGTCGGTCCGTTCATCAGCAAGCACATGATCCGCTTTTTCGTCACCTCGACGCCAAGCGATGCCTACGTCGGTCGCGTCACTGCGAAGTTCAACGACAACGGCAGCGGCGTCCGCGGTGACATGAAGGCCGTCATCACAGCCGTTCTCACTGACGTCGAAGCGACTCTGGCCGGCAGCACCACGCCGACCAAATTCGGCAAACTGAAAGAGCCGATGCTGCGCCTCAGCGGCATCTTCCGCGCGTTCAACACCCGTTCGTTCTCGGGCCGCTATCGCATCGACGGTCTCGACAGCCTCGAATACGGCATCAGCCAGGGTCCGCTGCAATCGCCCACGGTGTTCAACTATTTCCACCCCGAATTCGCGCCGCCAGGCCCGGTCGCTACAGCCAACGCCATCGCACCTGAATTCGAGATCACCACGACTACGGCCATTGCCGCAACGCAGAATTACTTCGGCAGCATCGTCACCAACTACAGCAACTCCGGCAGCAACGGTTTCACCGATACGCTAACCGGTAACTACAGTTGCAACGTGGGCACCGTCACTGCCCCGCTGCCAAGCGACTCATCACGTCAGCATTGCCTCTTCGGCAATCTGGAAGAACTGTTCGCGCTGCATGCCGATACGTCGACGATGTTCGACTACATCAATCTCGTGATGCTCGGCGGCACGCTAAGCAACGCCAACAAGACCGCACTGGTCACCGCACTTGACACGGCCTACCCGACGACCGCGACGCCGGTGCTGGTCACCACGCCGCCCAATTCGGCAACGTCCGCGCAGTTGAGCACTTACAACACTGCCGTGTCGAACTGGCAGCAACGCAAGCGCGACCGCGTCAAGGCAGCGCTCTGGCTTGCCGTGCATACCCCTGAATTCCAGATTCAACGATAGGCCGCACGACCATGAACTTCAAAAGCTTCAAACAACGCCGCGACTTCCTGAAGACGGCATCCAGTCTCGCCGTGGCTGGTGGCGTGCCGGTCCTCAATTCCCTCGCCAACGTCGCGATCGCTGCGGCTCCGTCGGGCACCACACAGGTCGACTCCGGCTACAAGGCCATCGTCTGCATCTTCCTTTACGGCGGACAGGACAACGCCAACATCCTGATCCCCTACCGCGACAGCGATGGCAGCGGAACCACGGAATACAACCGCTACCGCACCGGTCGCGCCAACGGCGCCGACCCGCAGAACCAGACCACGACGACGGGCGATCTGTCGTATTCGAACGCACAGCTTGCCGCCACCGCCCTCAACCTCACGGCGGGTACGACAGACCCCGGCATCAACTCGGTGTTTACCAAACACACCTATGGCCGTCGCTTCGCGCTGCATCCGAGCTACAGCGAGCTGGCTGCCCTCTACAACAGTGGCAAACTGGCCGTGGTCTCGAACGTTGGACCGCTGGTGTCGCCGATTGATCGCAATCAGTGGTACACCAATACCGGTGGCCCGCGTCCGCTGAACCTGTATTCGCATGACGATCAGCAAAAAGCATGGATGAGCGGCACCGCGAGCACGGCTAATCCCGACCGCGGTATCGGCGGACGCATCGCGTCACACCCAACCATCGCGGCGTTGAATGCCGGCGCCCAGGTCTCCACGCAGATTTCGCTGGACGGCACCAATACCTTCATGCTGGCCGATCCGGCCGGACCGACCACGGCGATTGCCTATCAGGTCGGCTATGGCTCGATTGGTCGCCTGCAAAACGCGACGTCGAATCCGATCTGGACGACGCCGGGGGTTGTCACCTGCAACACCAACGCATCGTTTATCACCGGCAATGACGGGCAGTCCGGGCATCCGCTCTCCCCCTACTGTGTCGTCGGCGGCCCCATCCGGGTCAGCAACGGCTTCACCGGCAACAGCACGCTGTACAACGCGTTCCGTACCCGTGTCAGCAACGTCCCGGAAAGCGTCTCGATCTATCACGATCAGTGGCGTCAAACGATGGATCAATCGATTGACACCGAAACCGCCATTGCGGCAGCTTTCGTCAATTTCCCGCCTTCGGAAGATGTGGTTGGACCGTTCCAGTCGATCATCGGCTCCTATTCAACCAACAACTTCAACTACCTCGCGGCCGAACTGCGCATGGTCGCTTCGCTGATCCGCGCCAGTGTGCAGTTGGGTGCCGGCGGGTCGCCACTCAAGCGCCAGATCTTCTTTGTCGGTCTCGGCGGCTTCGATACTCACGGCACCGAGTTCTGGAACAACAACCCGACCCTCAACCGCCAGATCAGCCAGGCCATCAACGCCTTCTGGACGGCGATGGGCAATGTGCAGGTCACCAACGCGGGCGTGCCCACGGGCGCCAACGCTCAAAGCGCGGTAACACTGCTTACGATGACCGATTTCGGCCGCACCCACGACTCCAACGGTCAGGGCAGCGACCACGGCTGGGGCAGCCACCAGATCGTGCTGGGCGGCGCCGTACGTGGTGGTGCGATTTACGGCATGAACCACAACATTCAGGCCGGAAGCACCCAGGCTGCGGGCACCGTTCCGGCAGCCGGCACCTCGCGCTACCTCGGCGTCGACGCGGTCACACGCGCTGACCTGACCTGCGGTGCAGTGCCACGGATCGGCATTCCGCCAGATCCCTACTCCGGCCCGACAACGGCGGGTGCGCGCTGCAATGGCCTGAATCACTGCCTGAGCCGTGGCGAACTGCTGGCGACCACCTCCGGCGACGCCGTGATGGCAACCATCGCGAAGTGGTTCGGTGTTCCGATGCCGACCAATGCCGATGTTGACGCGCTGTTCCCGACGCTGCGGGCGACGCATCCCAACACCAACTGGACGACGGCCGACATGGGGTTCATGAACCCGTAGTCGACATTTGCTGATCCGGATTGGCGTCCGGTCGGGAAGACAAAAAACAGCGGCTCAGGCCGCTGTTTTTGTTTGAGCGTTAGCCAAAGCTGAGCGCGCCGCACCGCCGCTGCAGCAGTGCGCGGCAGCAGCGCCAGGACCTGCGCTACGGCTTCAGCGTCCCGAGGTAAGTCGCGGGAACCCGCGTGCCAACCTGCTGCGCGGCGTTGCTCAGGCCGGGGCCGCTGGTGAGTCCCAGCAGGTAGCGCAGGATCAGCAAGCCGTCTGTGGTCGCACGGGTCTGACCGTCGCCATCAGCATCGTAGTGATTCGCGGTGACCATCGCGCCAAGGAAGCTCTCAATGGCGGCAGCATCGGTCCGCTCCGCTCCGGTCGCTGCCACTGCGTTGGCAATAAGCGTCGCCCCCCGGAAGCCGAGCAGATACCGGACGATCAGCACGCCGTCGGTCGCCGCATCAAAGTTGCCGTCGTTGTCAACGTCCATGCTCGCCTGCAAGCTACCCTGAGTGAAGCTCACCGTCAGCGTCGGATTGCCCGCGATGACCGTGTAGGCGTGATTGCGTGCACCCGCGTCCGACCAGCTGGCAAAGGTGTAGCCATTGCTGCCCAGATTCTGGTCGCGCACGCTGAGGTTAAGCGCTGCGCCGACTGCCGCGGCCGAAACGGTGAACGGTGTCGTCCGCGTAACGCCGTTGACGGTCACACGCAGTCCTGTCACCGGGCCGCTGGCGACGCTGACATCACTGGTTTGCGGATACCGGATACGGCGAACCTGTCCGCCGCTGGCGTAGCTTGTGTAGTAGAGCGCCTGCGTCGCGAGATAGGGGCCGAAGGTCAGCGAGGTTGCGCTACTGCCGCCCAGATTGCTCGCAAACGTGGTGGCTGAGGTGATGGGGGCCGCCGGTGTACCCGTCGTCGCAATGCGGAACATGGCGCCGCAGACGAAATCGGCCAGCAGATATTTGCCGTCATAGTCCGGCGGCCAGATGCCGTTTGGAATGAAGGCGCCGCCGGTGATGGAGTTGCAGCCGCTGATGGTGGTGCCGGGCACATTGGTGCCGCCGTGCTGATACTCAAAAACCGGATCGACCATTGACGGCGGCCGTGGATTGCATTTGCCCGTGGTGCTGTTGTCGTGCGCGCCCTCGCGGCAGTACCAGCCGAAGTCGACCCCCGCCTGCAGCTCGTCCACCTCTTCCCACACCCCCTGACCGACGTCGTTAAGGTAGAAACGGGTGCCGACCGCGTTCGGATCCGGCGCGATA
>CAYMSY010000274.1:0-4693 GCA_964393195.1 uncultured Alcaligenaceae bacterium
CCTGGTCCCTGCGCTGTTGACGGGCTTCGCACTCGCCTTCGCGCGCGCGGTGGGCGAGTATGGGTCGGTGATTTTCATCGCCGGCAACATGCCTTATATCTCCGAGATCACACCGCTCATCATCATCACAAAACTCGAGCAATACGACTATCGTGGTGCGACTGCGGTGGCGGTGGTCATGCTGCTGTTCTCATTTGTACTGCTGCTCGCCATCAATTTGTTGCAGGCATGGAGCGCACGTCGCTCGGGGAGAGCATCATGAGCGGACTCTCGGCTGGATCACCCGCACTGCGTGGCCCACAATATTTCGAAAATCGTGCGGCGACACGCGACCCCAGATGGGTCAAATGGACGCTGATCACGCTTGGGGTCGCGTACTTCGCGCTTTTTTTACTGCTCCCCCTGATCACGGTGTTTTTCGAGGCGCTACGCAAGGGCTGGGATGTGTACGTTGCTGCCGTCGTCGAGCCTGATGCACTATCAGCGATCAAGCTGACGCTGATCGCTGCCGCCATCGCCGTTCCACTGAACGTAATTTTCGGTCTCGCCGCCGCCTGGGCTGTCGCGAAGTTCGAGTTTCGCGGCAAGCAATTTCTGATTACGCTGATCGACCTGCCATTCTCGGTGTCGCCGGTCGTCGCGGGCTTGATCTACGTGCTGCTGTTCGGTGCTCACGGCTGGTTTGGCGGATGGTTGCGTGACAACGACATCAAGATAATTTTTGCCGTGCCGGGCATCGTACTGGCTACGATTTTTGTCACGGTGCCGTTCGTGGCGCGCGAGCTGATTCCACTCATGCAAGCGCAAGGCAAAGAGGAAGAGGAGGCAGCCATCGTGCTCGGTGCGTCGGGCTGGCGTGTCTTCCTGCAGGTGACACTGCCCAACATCAAGTGGGGTTTGCTGTACGGCGTCATCCTCTGCAATGCCCGCGCAATGGGCGAATTCGGTGCGGTGTCGGTCGTCTCTGGTCACATTCGCGGTCTGACCAACACCATGCCCCTGCACATCGAAATTCTTTACAACGAATATCAGTTCGCCGCTGCGTTCGCTGTCGCGTCCCTGCTTGCATTGCTGGCGCTGGTCACTCTCATCATCAAGACATTTATCGAGTGGCGGCAGGCACAGTCCATCGCTGCCGCACAGAAAGAAGCACATTCATGAGTATCCGTGTTGAAAATATCCAGAAATCGTTTGGCACATTTCAGGCACTCGACAACGTCAGCCTCGATTTCCCGACCGGAGAACTTGTAGCACTGCTCGGTCCATCGGGTTGCGGCAAGACGACGCTGCTGCGCATCATTGCGGGACTGGAAAACGCTGACTCCGGGCGCGTGTATCTCGATGGCGAAGACGCTTCCGACACTCATGTCCGCGAGCGTCAGGTGGGTTTCGTGTTTCAGCACTACGCGCTGTTCAAGCACATGACGGTTTTTGACAACGTCGCCTTTGGCCTGCGTGCCCGACCGCGCAAGGAACGTCCGGCCGAAGCGGTCATCAAGCGCAAAGTGCATCAGCTGCTGGAGCTGGTACAGCTCGACTGGGCCGGAGACCGTTTTCCGTCGCAGCTTTCCGGTGGCCAGCGTCAGCGTATCGCCCTGGCACGTGCGCTCGCAGTTGAGCCGCGCGTGCTGCTGCTGGACGAACCGTTCGGCGCCCTTGATGCCAAGGTTCGAAAGGAACTTCGCCGCTGGTTGCGCCGCCTGCATGATGAACTGCACGTGACATCCGTGTTCGTGACGCACGATCAGGATGAGGCCATCGAAGTGTCCGATCGCATCGTGCTCATCAATCAGGGCAAAGTCGAGCAGGTCGGCTCACCCGATGAGGTGTATCAACATCCTGCATCAGCGTTCGTCTACAGTTTTCTCGGCGCCGCCAACCGCTTCCCGGTCGCAGGCAACGCCTCCGCCGTGGGTTTCGCGCGCCCGCACGAGACAACCATCATCACCGACCTCAACGCCGTCAATTCAACGCTGGGAGTCGCAGCGAAAGTCAGCCGCATTCACGCCTTCGGCACGTCTGCGCGCGTGGAGCTGCAGGCGCAACACAGCAGCGACGCAACGGCAGCACCGCAGTATTTCGAGGTCGAACTCACGCGTCAGGACTTCGAGGCACTCGATCTGGCGGAAGGACGTCCCGTGCAACTCGTGCCCTCCAAGCTGCGGTCGTTTGATCTGGCAAAGGCCGCGTAATCCCTTAGCCGTTGCGGCGCGCCGCAACGGCGGCCCGTCGTCGCCAGCGGCGGCAAGCCGCTCCGGCATGTGCCTGCATCATTGCCGCGATTGGCTCTCATCGTGGCGAGCAACGTAATGTCACTGTGTCCTGAAAATGAACTTCCAGCAACTACGAATCATCCGCGAAACTGTTCGCCAGAATTACAACCTGACCGAAGTCGGCAACGCTCTCTTCACATCGCAGTCCGGCGTCAGCAAGCACATCAAGGACCTTGAAGACGAGTTGGGCATTGAGCTCTTTGTACGCAAGGGCAAACGGTTGCTCGGCCTGACCGATCCTGGCAAGGAACTGGTCACGATCGTCGAGCGCTTGCTGCTTGACGCAAAAAACATCAAGCATCTGGCTGCGCAGTACAGCGGTCGCGATGAGGGCCAGCTCACGATCGCGACCACCCATACGCAGGCGCGCTACGCATTGCCGCGCGTGGTGGCCGAGTTCCGCAAGGCCTTCCCCAAAGTGCATCTCGCCTTGCATCAGGGTAGTCCGGCCGAAATTCAGACGCTGCTGCTCGAAGGCAAGGCCGACATCGGTATCGCGACGGAAGCGCTCGAAGGGCAAAGCGAACTCGCGACGTTCGCGTTCTACTCGTGGCATCACGCGGTGATTGTTCCCGCCGGGCATCCGCTGGAGAAAGTCCAGCCGCTCACGCTGCAGGCCATCGCGGAATATCCGCTCATCACTTATCACGAAGGATTCACCGGACGTGCACGCATCGACCAGGCATTCGCTGCAGCGAGCCTTGATCCCGACATCGTGATGTCGGCGCTGGATGCTGACGTAATCAAGACCTATATCGAGCTTGATCTCGGCGTCGGCATCATTGCCTCCGGTGCGTTCGACGCCGCGCGCGACAATGGTCTGCGCCTGCTCAAGAGCGACCACCTCTTCCCGTCCAACGTCACGCGCATCGCCGTACGGCGCGGTCATTACCTTCGCGGCTTCGCGTACAAATTCATCGAGTTGTGCTCGCCGGCCCTGACGCAATCGGTGGTGCAATCAGGCATCGCGCCGCGCACAAGCGACGGGCTGGATATTTGACTTGACGACCCACTCCGTTGCGACCGACCGCAGGGACCGGGCAGACGGCCGACGGAATCGCTGGACACTTGCCCACGCGATCTGAACTCAGTCAAAATTCGTTATAACTTTTCGCTGAAATGACGTTCAAATGCGGCATAGGTGGGCATTTAATAAAAAGTCAACTTTTGCCGTTTCAGCCCGCCAATCCCTATGCAGCATGGCATTTGCAAGTAAGCTGTAAACCAAGAAATACTCATCGCCTCCGTTGCGCGTCGCCTCACCGCGAGGCGGTCGGAAGTGGCCGCACATAGGTACCGGTATGCTTGTGATCTGGTAGATCAGCACAACACGGGGGAACGGCATTGAATCTCGAAAAGGTCATCTTCGGTTTCTTCATCATCCTTGCCTGCACGCTGAACTTCGGTTTTTTCATCGGCGACATTGAACGCACCGATCTGCATCACCCGATGGAGCTCGGCGCCGCAGTCGTGATCAACCTGATCGCCACCGTGCTCAAATTCGGCGATCGCACTCACCTCGGCGCCACGCATCTCGCAACCTCGCTTGTCGCCTCGTTGCAGCTCGTTGCGGCATCGGCCGTCTGGGTGGTTCACGTCTATGTGCAAGGGCTGGCCATGAACGCATCGTCCATATCGACCATCGTTTCTCTGTCCGGCGGCGCCCTGCTGGCGAATCTGATTTCGGTGACGCTGCTGATTGGCGAAACCTTGCGCCAGGGACGCTAGACGCCCGACGCCTCCACGAACCGCACGCGACAATACGTGAGTGATGTCCTGCTGTTGATCCTGCGGCGCATGCGTGCGCCGCTGATCGTCCTGATCCTCGTCTATGCCATTTCGGTGTTCGGCCTGGCGCTCATGCCCGGCGCAACGCCCGACGGTGTTCCCGCGCGGCTCAGTATCTTCCATTCGTTCTACATCGTCAGCTACACCGCTACCACCATCGGATTCGGCGAAATTCCTTACCCATTCAGTGAAGCGCAGCGACTCTGGATGATCGTAACGATTTATCTTTCCGTGGTCGGCTGGACATACACGCTCGGTTCAATTTTTCGGCTCACCTCCGACGTGACGTTTCGCGCTGCGGTTGCACGCAGCATGTTTGCGTGGCGCGTCCGTACCATTGGCCAGAAGTTTTTCATTCTGTGCGGTTACGGGCAGAGCGCAAAACAGCTGGCCCGGGCGCTTGATGCAATGGGCTACCGCGTGGTGGTCATCGAATCGCGTGCGGATCGGGCGGCAAGCCTTGAGATAGAAGATCTGTCGATGCCGGCGCAGGTGATTTGTGCCGACGCCCGATTTCCGGATGTGCTTCGCGATGCCGGCATTTATCGTGCGGAATGCTGCGGCCTGCTCGCCCTGACCAGCGACGACGGCGCGAACCAGACCATCGCCATCGGCGCACGCACCTTGCAGCC
>CAYMSY010000275.1:0-1155 GCA_964393195.1 uncultured Alcaligenaceae bacterium
CACCTGGGGCGACCACGACGCCGCCGAGAACATCTGCCATCTGGTCCTGGCCCGCACGCCGGACGCGCCCCCCGGGGTGAAGGGCATCAGCCTGTTCCTGGCCACCAAGAAGCTGGTCAATGACGACGGCTCGACCGTGACTGGCAAGATCGCTGCGAGCTTCAAGGCCACCGACCAGTTCCTGCTGCGCGGCTCGACCAGTACCGGTTTCCGGGCGCCGTCGCTGCAACAGGTTTATTTCTCGTCGACGTTCACCGACTTCATCAGCGGTGTTCCGCTTGATGTCGTGCTTGCACCGAACGGTGGCGCAATCGCGAACGCGGCAGGCATCCCGAAACTCAAGGAAGAAAAATCCAAGAGCTTCACGCTGGGCGCCACGTGGAATCCGTCAAAAGCGCTCGCCGTTACGGCGGACGTTTATCAGATCGACATCGATGATCGCATCGTGCTTTCGGGCCGTTTTGATGGTGACAACTACCCTGCACTTGGAACCATCCTGTCGGGGCTGGGCGTCGGTCAGGCGCAGTTCTTCGTCAATTCAGTCAATACGCGTACCAAAGGCGTTGACCTGACGGTGGCGCACAAAACCGACATTGGCAACGCGAAATTCGGTACCTTCCTCGCGTTCAACTACAGCAAGACCAATGTGACCGGCATCAAGGCGCCGTCGTCGCTTGCGGGCTTCGAGGACGTACTGCTGTCGGAGCGTGAGCGGCTGTTCATCGAACAGGGCGGACCGCGCACAAAAGCAACATTGGGTTTCGACTATGCGCGCGGCGCATGGGAATCCAACCTCAAGATCATTCACTTCGGTTCACAGACGCTGGGTACGTTCTCGGGCACGGCAGCGGGCGTACCCAACGCCCGCTATGCGCCGAAAACATCGGCGGATCTGTCGCTAACCTACGCGTTCGACAAAAACACCAAGGTCACGGTCGGCGGCACCAATATCTTCAACGTCAAGCCAACCAAGCAGGACCCGAACGAAACCGACAACGGCTTCATCTACGACAGCGTGCAGTTCGGCCTAAATGGCGCGAGCTACTTCATCCGTCTGTGGAAGAAGTTCTAAGCACCAATAACTTGGTGACCACGTAGCCCGGATGCTCGCATCCGGGCTGGGTATGGCGCAATTGCACCGCGCCGCGTCCTACT
>CAYMSY010000275.1:1165-4689 GCA_964393195.1 uncultured Alcaligenaceae bacterium
TCTAGGCACCAATTACTTGGCGACCACGTAGCCCGGATGCTCGCACCCGGCTACGTATGGCGCAATTGCACAGCGCCGCGTGCTACTCTTTCGGCGGCTCCCACAGCTCAAATTTGTTGCCTTCAGGGTCGTACGCCCAGCCGAATCGCCCCTGGTCCGACTCCTCAACATCAGGTTCTACGCGAATACTCGCAGCGCGGAGCTGATCAAGCATTTTGTCGAGATTGCCCACCCGCCAGTTGAGCATCGTCATCTGGCGTTTCGGCATGTATTCGCTTTTTTCATCGAACACTGTCCAATAGGTTTCCGGCGCCTCGTTCTTGAGAATCGCACCGCCCCAGTCGGCAATGTCAAGACCGAGATGGCGCAAATACCATTTGCGCAAGCCTTCGGCATTCTTCGCCCGGACGAACACGCCGCCGAGTCCCAGCACTTTTTCTCTGCTCATAGTCCGCTCATTTCTCGTGCAACACTTTCTGGATCTTTCGTCCGAGTTTCAGCAGATACCAGGTGAGGATCGCGGCGCCGATCACCGCGCCGGTCCAGCGCCCGGCCGGCGCACGCGTCAACAGTGACGCCGCCACCATGCCGAGGGCGCCGCCCGAGAGCACGCCGGTCAGCACGCACGCAAAGTACATGAATCCGCTCATTGTCGTGTCCGCATTTCTTCAATTGCTTTCGTTGCCAGCGCTTCCACATAACCGCCGTAGAAATCTACATTGGCGATTCCGACAATCGGGTCGCCCAGCAGCTGTCCACGGCCGTCGACCAGCATCACAGTCGGCGTAAACCGGCCCTTGCGCCGCGTCGCGAACTCGTTGTTGCCGACCGTTTTGCCATCAAAATCGACGAGGGACTGGCCGTCGTCAATCGTCACCTGACGAAACTCCAGCGCCGCGCGCCACCCGGCATTGCGAAACATCGGCACGATTGCCTCTCGCAGCGCCGCACGGCAGTACGGGCAGGCGGTCAGGTTGAAAAAGATCAGGATCGGCTTCTTTGCTGCAGTGGCAGCATCACCGTCACGCTTGAAATTGCGCGCCACCGGCAGAATGCGTTCCCATTCGAGGCTTCCGGGTGCCATCTCGGCCGCGCCCTGCGCGTATGCATGACCGGCCCCGGCCAAAAAACCGGGTGCGATAATCGCTGCACACAGGCATCCACGCACTACAGACCACCACCGCATGAGCGAATCCCTCATCATTGCCACTCGCGAAAGCCCATTGGCCCTCGCGCAGGCCCATCACGTCAAGGCCGAACTGGAGAGTGTAATTCCCGGGCTCTCGGTGAGCCTTCTGGGCATGACCACGCGCGGCGACCAGATCCTCGACAAACCGCTGGCCAAGGTCGGTGGCAAGGGCCTCTTCATCAAGGAGCTCGAGGTCGCATTGCAGGAAGGGCGCGCCCATCTGGCGGTGCATTCACTCAAGGATGTGCCGATGGTGCTGCCGAAAGGCTTCACGCTGGCCGCGATCCTGCCGCGCGAAGACCCGCGCGATGCATTCGTCTCGTCTCGCTTCGCTTCGCTCGACGAGATGCCGGCCGGCTCGATTGTTGGTACGTCCAGCCTGCGCCGTGCGGCAGTGCTCAAACGCAAATATCCGAGCCTCGCCTTCATGCCGGTACGTGGCAACGTCAATACGCGTCTTGCGAAACTCGACGCCGGCGAGTTCGGCGCGATCATCCTCGCCGCCGCCGGCTTGATCCGCCTTGGCATGAGCGAACGCATCAAGTCCGCGATTCCGGTGGAAGTATCGCTGCCGGCGCCAGGTCAGGCCGCGCTGGGCATTGAAGTCGTCAGCGATGACGACGACACGGCCGAAATCGTGTCCGAACTCGATCATGCACCGAGCGCCATCGCCTGCACCGCCGAGCGCATGGTCAGTCGTCTGCTGGGCGGCAGTTGCGAGCTGCCGCTGGGCGCCTACGCCGACTGGGTGGACGGCGACAAGCCGCTGCGACTTCGCGCGTTCGTGGCAAGTCTTGATGGCGGCGAATACGTCAGCGCCGAAGCGTTCGGTACACCGGACCTGCCGGAAGCACTCGGCGAGGAAGTCGCCGACATGCTCAAGGCTCAGGGCGCCGACAAAATCATCGCCAGTTTGAGTTGAACGGCATGACCACGGACTTTCATCTGGGCAGCAATGCAAAGGCGGGCGCGGGGCCTTTGGTTGGCGTGGGTTTACTCATCACGCGCCCGGTCATGCCCGCCTCACGCACGGCACAACGTGTGGCCGCGCTCGGTGCAACGCCGTTCGTGTTCCCAGCCACCATCATCGAACCGCCCGCCGACGTGACGCCACTGAACGCTGCGCTGGCGAAACTTGATGAGTATTACGCTGCCATTTTTGTGAGCCCGAGTGCGGCCGAAATGACGCTCGCACCGATGGGCGCGGCGCCCCGAAAACTGCCGGCCGCGATGCATGTCCTCGCGCCCGGGCCGGGAACGGCGGAAGAGCTGACCACGCGTGGTGTTGCCAACGTTGAAGTGCCGACGACCTCGTTCGACAGCGAAGGACTGCTCGCACTGCCTTCGCTGCAGGCCAGCGCCATCAAGGGCAAACGCATCGTGATCTTTCGCGGCAACGATGGCCGTGAACTCCTGCGCGAAGAACTCGTAAGGCGCGGCGCAACGGTCGATGCGATCACGGCCTATCACCGCCGCGCGCCGAAGACACCACCAACCGGGTTGCTAGAACTGCTGCGCGCGGGCAAGGTAAACGCGCTTTCGGCAATGAGCAGCGACGCCATCAGCAATCTCGTGCCCCTCGTGCCGGCCGCCGAGCGCGTGAAGCTGCTGTTCGCACTGCCGGTGTATGCAAGCCACGAGCGCATCGCGGCGACCGCACGCGCGGCAGGATTCCGGAACGTCATCGAAACGCAGGCTGGCGACGCTGGCCTAATCACGGCCTTGCTTGAGAAGAAGTAAACATCATGTCAAAACCTGAAATCGTCGCCATCGCCCCGCTGCCTGCGTTCTTCGCCAAACCGCTGCATGAAAAATTCACCGTGCACGATCTGCACGGCGCGGCGGACGCCGAGGCGCGGCGCGCGCTGATCGCGAAGATCGCCCCCACGACGCGTGGCATGGTCGCGTTCGGTGGTTCGCAACTGTCGCCCGATCAACTGGCCAAATTTCCGCATCTGGAAATCATCAGCGTGATGGGCGTCGGTTATGACGGCATGCCGCTCGCGGCCTGCGCCGATGCAAAAGTGAAGCTCACCAACACGCCGGATGTGCTCAACGACGAGGTCGCGGACACTGCGGTTGCGCTCACGCAGATGACCTGTCGCCAGTTCGTGGCGTCGCAGAAATTTGTCGAAGGCGGTGAATGGCTCAAGGGCCAGTATCCGTTGACGCATTCCATCTGGGGCAAGACGGTCGGCATCATCGGCCTCGGCCGCATCGGCAAGGAAATCGCCAATCGACTGCTCGCGCACAAGATGAAAATCGCGTACTTCGGTCGCAGCAAACAGGACGTGCCGTACCAGTATTACGACAATCTGGTCGAGATGGCGGGCGA
>CAYMSY010000276.1:0-4666 GCA_964393195.1 uncultured Alcaligenaceae bacterium
AGCAACATTCGCGTTTCGCCGCGTGGCAGCGACCGCGAGGCGAAGTCTGCGATCAATTGACGAATGTTCACGGGGCGCTCGCGTTGCGTTTTTCAGCACAAACAGGCAGGGCAAAGGGCATCAACGGAGGCTCGCATTGATCGATCATCTTTTTTACGAAAGCACCATCCAAAAAGGGCTTAGTTCGACAAAACGCTATAAGTCGACTTTCGCCATAAATTGCGCCCGAGCCCTTATTGAACGGTACTTTCAACGAAAAGCTGAATGTGAAAATTCACGCGTCAGGGCATCGCGCCGTCTTCGATCATCTGCTCGACGACGCCACGCGCCGCATGCGCAAAATCATCACCGCCACTGGCGTAAATCACCGAGCGCGAGGCGTTGATGACGAGGCCAGCGCCCTTGCTGTCGCGACCGACGGCGACGGTCGCGCGCATGTCGCCGCCCTGCGCGCCGACCCCCGGCACCAGGAGCGGCATGTCGCCAACCACCTTGCGCACGTCGGCGATCACCTGCGGGACCGTCGCACCAACGACGAGACTCAGGTTGTTGTTGCCGTTCCAGTGCTGCGCGGCGAGCTTGGCGACGCGCAGGTAGAGCGGTTCGCCGCCAATCATCTGTTCCTGCAAATCAGCGCCACCGGCGTTTGACGTGCGACAGAGCAGGATCACGCCCTTGTCGGCGTACCTGGTAAACGGCGCAATCGAATCGCCGCCGAGATAGGGATTCACGGTCACCGCGTCGGCGCGATAACGTTCAAACGCTTCCACTGCATAGAACTCGGCCGTGCTGCCAACGTCGCCACGCTTCGCGTCGAGAATGACCGGCACATGTGGATAGCGGTCGTGGATGTAATCAATCGTTGCTGCGAGCTGATCTTCCGCCGCGACCGCCGCGTAGTGCGCAAACTGTGGTTTGTACGCGCAGACGATGTCGTGCGTCGCGTCGATGATCGCCTTGTTAAACGCAAAAATCGCATCAGGACGATTGAACAGGCGCTCGGGCAGACGCTTCTTTTCCGGGTCGAGGCCAACGCAAACGAGCGAGCGCGATTTAGCCCAGGCCGCCTGCAGTTTTTGATTGAACGTGGTCATGCCGTTGCCCCTTCCATCGCTGACATTTGCTCCGCCTGATATTCCGAACGCAACGCGTCCATCATCTCGCCAATGTCGCCGTCCATGATGAAGTCGAGCTTGTACAGCGTCAGATTGATGCGGTGATCAGTCATGCGGCCTTGCGGAAAATTGTAGGTGCGGATGCGCTCGCTGCGGTCGCCCGAACCAACGAGCGACTTGCGCAGCCCCGCCTCCTTCGCATGCGCCGCCTCGCGCTCGCGCTCCAGCAGGCGCGACGCCAGCACTTCCATCGCGCGCGCCTTGTTCTGATGTTGCGAGCGGCCATCCTGACACTCCACGACCACACCGGTCGGAATGTGCACGATGCGCACCGCCGAATCCGTCTTGTTGATGTGCTGACCGCCCGCGCCAGACGCGCGGAAGGTGTCGATGCGCAGGTCGGACGGGTTGATCGTGATGTCCTTCACCGGATCTGCCTCGGGCAGAATCGCGACCGTGCAGGCGCTGGTGTGGATGCGCCCCTGCGCCTCGGTCACGGGCACGCGCTGCACGCGATGGGTGCCGGATTCAAACTTGAGCTTGGAATACGCGCCCTGTCCGACGATGCGGGCGATGACCTCGCGATAGCCGCCGAGCTCACTCTCGTTCGACGACACAATTTCCACGGTCCAGCGCTGGCGTTCGGCGAAGCGCGTGTACATGCGCAGCAGATCACCTGCGAAGAGCGCCGATTCATCGCCACCAGTGCCAGCACGGATCTCGAGGAAGATGTTGCGCTCGTCGGCCGGGTCTTTTGGCAGCAGCGCGAGGGTGAGCTCTTTGTCGATGCGCTCAATGTCCGCTTTCGCCGCCTCAATCTCTTCCTGCGCCATCTCCTTCATGTCGGGATCGGCCAGCATCTCCTGCGCCGAAGCGAGATCGCCTTCCCGCGACTGGAACTGCGCAAACAGCGCAGCCACCGGCTCCAGATCGCTGCGTTCCTTCGACAACGCGCGAAAGCGGTTCATGTCATTGGTCACGGATGGATCGGACAGCAAGCTCTCCACCTCGACCTGTCGGCGCGAGAGTTGTTCAAGCTTGATGCGGAAAGTGTCTTTCATGGGGCTAACGTTGACTTCACAAATAGAAAAGCCACGCGAAACGCTGCCTCACCCAAAACGGGCGACTGAGCAGGTGAGCGTGGCTAAAGGTGCATTTGCCTCTATTTTAGGCGATTGCCGCGATCACTGAGCGTTACGAACTTGGATAGCGCACAATTCGGCGATGTCGAAAGTTCTTGATCGAGTTCGAAGTGCAGCAAGTAAGCTGGCAATCAGGCCCGGAGACATTTATGAGGACTGCGCTTATCACCCGGTGCTCTGCGTTGAAGCGGACGTCGAAAATGACTCGCTCTCCGGTGTGTCATTAATCGATGGTACTTACCCTCGATGCTGCAGTTTTATCCATTGCGGAGTTCGGAAGCTCACTATCGAGGAAGCGTGGGAAATTCGATTGAACGGCCCCACGGATGGCGACGCACGCAGTCGCATCGGTTCTGATCGTCGCTGGTGGCGCGAGTGATTCGATCTAAGCCTTCGCAAACTCCGCCCGGTTTTTGATCCAGCGGTCCAGAAAAGCTGTTTTGTTGAATGACTTGTCGTTGTCAAGCCGAGTCGCGGCATCTCGCGCAGCCTCAACAAGGTCAATGTCTTCTTCGATGTTGGCGTAACGCAGCGACGGCAAACCCGACTGCCTCGGACCGAGCAATTCGC
This sequence comes from uncultured Alcaligenaceae bacterium, assembly GCA_964393195.1. GTDB lineage: Bacteria > Pseudomonadota > Gammaproteobacteria > Burkholderiales > Casimicrobiaceae > Casimicrobium. The sequence goes on from CAYMSY010000276.1 coordinate 2,828, forward strand.
CGGGACCACGGATGCGGAGATCTTCACGCGCAATGACAAAGCCATCGACATTTTCGTAAATGACTTTGAGACGCAACTTTGCCGTGTCGGAGAGCTTGTCGGCGAACAGCAGAATGCAGGTCGAGGCTGCCGCTCCGCGCCCTACACGACCTCGCAGTTGGTGCAATTGCGCAAGACCGAAGCGCTCGGCGTGCTCGATGACCATCCAGCTGGCGTTGGGTACGTCGACACCAACCTCAATGACGGTGGTCGCGACGAGCACCTGAATGTGGTTGGCCGCGAAATCGGCCATGATCGCGGCCTTTTCTTCCGCCTTCATGCGCCCGTGCAGCAACGCCACGCGCACGTTCGGCATCGCAGTGACGAGATCGGCATAGAGCGCCGTGGCGTTCTGCAGCTCGATTTCCATCTTGTCACTCTCGTCGATCAGCGGACAAACCCAATAAGCTTGGGCGCCTTGCTGCACGGCTTCGTAGATGCGGTTGGCGATCTCAAAGCGGCGTGCCTCTGCCACGAGTTTGGTGGTGATCGGTTGCCGGCCTTTCGGCAATTCGTCGATGACCGATACATCAAGATCGGCGTAATAGCTCATCGCGAGCGAGCGCGGGATGGGCGTCGCGCTCATCATGAGCGTGTGCGGCGCGAGCACGCGTTCGCTGTCCTGCTGCCCGCGTTGCCGCAGTTGCAGCCGTTGTTCGACGCCAAAGCGATGTTGCTCGTCGACGACCACTAGACCCAGCCGTGCAAACGATACTTTTTTCTGGAACAGCGCGTGAGTGCCAATGGCGATATGCGTTTCGCCGCGTTTGCAGGCTGCCTGAGCGGCTTTTTGTTCCGCTGCGGACAGACTTCCAGTCAACCAGGTCAACGTCACCGGCAGATCGGACAGCCAGTGCCTGAGCTTGTTGTAATGCTGCTCGGCAAGCAGTTCGGTGGGTGCCATGAAGGCCACCTGATAGCCCGCCTCGATCGCAGCGAGCGCCGCAAGCGCCGCCACCACGGTCTTGCCGCTACCGACATCGCCCTGCAGCAACCGCGTCATCGGCGCTTCGCGACCCAAGTCTGCCAGCGTTTCCTTCAGCGCTCGTTCCTGCGATGCGGTGAGCGTGAACGGCAGACGTTGCCGCAGCAAGGCGCCAATGAGTCCGGTCGGATTGATTGCGGGTGCGCTTTCGGCTGCGCGCAGCGCCTTGGCGTCGCGCAATGCCATCTGCTGCGCGAGCAGTTCATCGAACTTCACACGCCGCCATGCCGGATGCGCCCGCGTTTCCAGCAGCGTGGGGGATTCATTTTGCGCTGGCTCGTGCAGCACACGAACAGCTTCGCGCCATGCCGGCAGTTTCAGCGGCTCAGTCACAGCGCGCGGCAGAAGGTCCGCCTGCCACTCGGCGACCTTGCGCGCCTTGGTGGCGAGCGTACGCAGTGCCGCCTGCGGTATGCCCGCAGAACTTGGATAGACCGGCGTCAAGTTGCCTTGCCCCGTTGTCGCCAGTTCGTCTTTCTTGAAAACCGGATGCACCATCTCCAGGCCATAGCGGCCGTCTCGCACCTCGCCAAATACGCGTGCGGTTGCGCCGACCTTGAGCGCCTGCACAATACTTGGATAGAAGTTGAAATAACGCAGCGTCAGCCGTGGCGCGAAATTGTTGCTGCCGTCATCGCCGATCGCCCGTAGCAAGGCAACAAACTGGCGGCGGGGACGAAACTGGGTTTCGGCGTGCTCGACGACACCTTCCACCACCACCGATTCGCCCGCGACCAGTTCGGCAATCGGCCGTACCTGAGTCTGGTCCTCATAGCGCAGCGGAAAGTGCAGCAACATGTCGCGCAAATGATGCA
>CAYMSY010000277.1:0-4649 GCA_964393195.1 uncultured Alcaligenaceae bacterium
ATCGCAGAAAAGTACGCCCCCTTGCTGGATGCGCTCTACGCCGACAAGACCGTGCAGCACATTGAAACGCAGGTGAAATTCGAAGACGGGCGAACCGGCAGCATTTCGGCGGATGTCAAGATATCTGATGCACGCACTTTCCCGGCCGTCGGCAAGGCGGCAGCATGAGCGGTGGTCGAAAGATCGGGGATGTAATCCTCAAGGTCGACAACATCTCTCTCCGCTTCGGCGGTGTCAAGGCGCTTACTGACATTTCGTTCGACGTCCGCGAGCACGAAATTCGCGCCATCATCGGGCCAAACGGCGCGGGCAAGAGCTCGATGCTCAACGTCATCAACGGTGTCTCCCCCCCTCACGCAGGCACCGTTACGCTCCGTGGCGAGCAGCGCCGCGACATGGACACCCACGAGGCCGCTGAACACGGTACTGCACGTACGTTCCAGAACATCGCCCTGTTCACCGGCATGACGGTGCTCGACAACATCATGACTGGCCGGAATCTCAAGATCAAGTCTTCGTTTATCGAGCAGGCCTTCTGGTTCGGCCGGGCACGCCGCGAAGAGATTGAAAACCGCAAGAAAGTCGAAGAAATCATCGACTTCCTGCAATTGCAGTCAGTGCGCAAAACGCCCGTGGCGCGTCTGCCATACGGGATCAAGAAGCGGGTAGAACTTGCCCGCGCACTTGCTGCGGAGCCATCGATGCTGCTGCTTGACGAACCGATGGCTGGCATGAACGTGGAAGAGAAACAGGACATGTGTCGTTTCGTGCTCGACACCAACGACGAGTTCGGCACCACCATCGTCCTCATTGAACATGACATGGGCGTGGTGATGGACATTTCAGACCGCGTTGTGGTGCTCGACTACGGCAAGAAAATCGGTGACGGCACCCCCACTGAAGTCCGCAACAATCCGGACGTCATCAAAGCCTATCTCGGAGCGCACTAGATATGGATATCGAAGCGCTCAAATACTTCATCACCGTCCTGGCAGCCGGATTGCTCACAGGCGTCATGTACGCGCTGGTCGCGCTCGGATTCGTGCTGATTTACAAGGCATCCGGCGTGTTCAACTTTGCGCAGGGAGCCATGGTTTTCTTCGCGGCCCTGACGGTGGCAGGACTGAACGAAAAGTTCGGCATATCCCTTTGGCTCGCGGTGCCAATCACGATTGTCATCATGATCGTGCTGGGATTTCTGACCGAACGCATTGTGCTTCGGCCGCTGGTCAACCAGCACGAAATCACCCTTTTCATGGCGACGATTGGTCTCACGTTCTTTATCGAAGGACTGGCGCAACTGCTGTGGGGTTCAAACGTACGTACGCTGGATCTGGGCATTCAGGACGCGCCGTTTGACTGGCTGATCGAGAACACGGGCATTCTCATTTCCCAGTTTGATGTCATCGCGGCGGGCATTTGTGCCATTCTTGTTGCGGCTCTCGCTTTGTTATTCAACAAGACAAAAATTGGCCGCGCGCTACGAGCTGTTGCCGATGATCATCAGGCGGCGCTCACGGTAGGCATCCCGCTGCAGCATGTCTGGGGCATCGTATGGGCGGTCGCCGGTTTCGTGGCGCTGGTTGCGGGCCTGCTCTGGGGAGCGCGCAATGGCGTCCAGTTCGCGCTGACGTTCGTTGCATTGAAAGCGCTGCCGGTACTCATCCTCGGCGGGTTCACTTCGGTGCCTGGCGCGATCGTTGGTGGCCTGATTATCGGTGCGTCAGAGAAGCTGGCCGAGGTTTATCTCGGTCCATTTGTCGGTGGCGGGATTGAAGGCTGGTTCCCGTATGTGCTCGCACTGCTGTTCCTGCTTGTTCGCCCCGAAGGTCTCTTCGGTGAAAAAATCATTCGGCGTATCTAGGGCACAAAATGATCTACAGAGAAGCCGGACAATACAAAACGTCCTACCTCAGCGATTCGCAAATCTTTCCGATCGCGCAGGACCGCTACGCCGTCGCACTTCTGCTTGCGGTCGCGTTTGTAGCCGTACCATTTTTTGCGTCGGCGTATATTTTTTCCGCCATCCTGATTCCGTTCCTGATTTTTTCTCTGGCCACGTTGGGGCTCAATATCCTGACCGGCTACGCCGGACAACTGTCGCTCGGAACCGCTGCGTTCATGGCGGTCGGCGCTTTCGCCAGTTATAACTTCATGCTCCGCGTCGAAGGAATGCCTGTTCTGCTGGCCTTTGTTCTCGGCGGCGTTTGTGCTGCACTGGTGGGCATCCTCTTCGGACTCCCGAGTCTGCGCATACGCGGCTTCTATCTGGCTGCCTCAACACTTGCTACGCAGTTTTTTGTCGTCTGGTGCCTGACCAAAGTGCCGTGGTTTACCAACAACAGTTCGTCGGGCGTGATCACCGCGCAACAGGTCGAGATTTTCGGCTACAAGTTCGAGACGCCGCAGGATAAATACCTGCTGGTGCTGGGCATTGTCGTCATCATGGCGCTCATGGCCAAGAACATGGTGCGATCGACCGTTGGCCGGTCGTGGATGGCCGTGCGCGACATGGATGTTGCCGCAGAAGTCATCGGTTTCCGCATCATGCGAACCAAGCTGACCGCGTTCGCTGTCAGCTCGTTCTACTGCGGCGTCGCAGGGGCGCTCTATGCGTACTGCTATCTCGGCACAGTCGAACCCGAGGCGTACAACCTCGATTTGTCATTTCGCATTCTTTTTATGGTGATCATAGGCGGAGTAGGGTCAATCCTAGGCTCATTTCTCGGCGCCGGGTTTATCGTGCTGCTTCCTGTCGCGTTGTCGATCATCGTTCATTACACCGGGCTGCCCAACTCCGTGACGTCCAACCTTGAACTCATGGTGTTCGGTGCCCTCATCATCTTCTTTCTGATTGTCGAACCGCATGGGCTCGCCCGCCTGTGGCAAATCGGCAAAGAGAAATTGCGGCTCTGGCCATTCCCGCATTAGATTTTCCAGTCACGTTTAGCGCATCAATTCCCAAGGAGGTTTCATGAAATTCAAATTTGCGAAGTTACTTGCCCTGTCGGCGGTAACAGTCACCACGGCGCTCACCAGCGCTGCGGCATCAGCCCAGGAACAGTTCGTTCCCATCCTGTCCTATCGTGTTGGCCCTTACGCCTCCGGCGGGTCCGGCTTCTTCGGCGGCATGATCGACTACTTCAACCTGGTCAACATGAGCGGCGGCATCAACGGCGTCAAGATCAGCTGGGAAGAATGCGAGACCGAGTACAACGCGTCGCGCGGCGTCGAATGCTACGAGCGTCTGAAGAAAAAGAGCGGCGGCGCATCGACGGTCGAACCGCTTTCAACGGGCATCGCTTACGGCATTCTTGATCGCGTCGGTACCGACAAGATTCCGATGACCACCCTCGGCTACGGTCGCTCCGACGCCGCTAATGGCGCGGTGTTCCCGTACGTCTTCCCGCTCATCACGACCTACTGGAATCAGGCCGCAGCGATGATCAAGTATCTCGGCGACAAGTCGGGTGGACTCGACAAGTTGAAGGGCAAGAAGATCGTCCACATCTATCACGACTCCGCGTTCGGCAAGGAGCCGTTCCCGGTGCTCGAAGCCGCTGCCAAACAGTACGGTTTTGAGCTGGTGAAAATTGCGGTTCCGCATCCTGGTAACGAGCAAAACTCACAGTGGTTGCAAATCCGTCAGGCCAACCCCGATTACGTCATTCTCTGGGGCTGGGGCGTGATGAACGCGGTGGCGGTCAAGACGGCGGCTCGCGTAGGCTATCCGCGCGAGAAGATGCTTGGCGTCTGGTGGGCAGGCTCGGAAGAGGACGCCATCCCGGCAGGCGACGCAGCCAAGGGCTATTCCACCATGACCTACAACACGCCGGGTAACTACCCCGTGCTCGACGAAATTCGCAAGAAGGTCTACGGCGCCAAGAAGGGCAACATGGAAGATACGACCCGCATCGGCTCCGTTTATCACATGCGCGGCGTGACGGCATCAATGCTCTACGTTGAGGCAGTCAAGAAGGCGCAGGAAAAGTACGGCAAGGGCAAGGTAATGAACGGCGAACAGATTCGCTGGGGTTACGAGAATCTCAACGTCGACGAAGCCAAGCAAAAAGCGCTCGGCGCCGCCGGCATGTTCCCGACGCTCAAGACTTCGTGCCAGGACCATGAGGGCTCGGGAGCAGCCAAGGTCCAGGTATGGGACGGCAAGGCATGGAAAGCGATCACGCCCAACTGGATCACCGGCGACCGCGCCAGCGTTCAGAAAATGGTCGCCGAGTCGTCAGCCAAGTACGCGGCCGAGAAAAAGATCACGCCCGCCTGCGCGAGTTGATCTTGAATCCCCCGGAGGCACTGACTTGCATGTCAGTGCCGCTCCAGAGGGGCAAGAGCCAAACTGTCGGCTCTTGCTTTTCCCTCTTCCGCCCCCTCGCGGGAGAGGGTTAGGGTGAGGGGGTTCGTTGATTTTCGAACCAAGCCTCCTCTCTCTAACCGAGAAGCCCCATGTCAGCCTACCTCTCCATCAACAACATCGAAGTCATCTACGATCACGTGATCCTGGTGCTCAAGGGCGTGTCGCTGGACGTGCCCAAGGGCAAGATCGTGGCGTTGCTCGGCGCCAACGGTGCCGGCAAGAGCACCACGCTCAAGGCTGTGTCGAATCTGTTGCGCACCGAACGCGGCGAGGTCAC
>CAYMSY010000278.1:0-4648 GCA_964393195.1 uncultured Alcaligenaceae bacterium
CGGCTTCGACCAGCGTTTCGTAGCCCGCCTTGATCAGCTCAACCGTGCCGCCGCACAGAACCGCCTGTTCGCCGAACAGATCGGTCTCGGTTTCTTCGCGGAAGTTGGTTTCGATGATGCCGGCCTTGCCGCCACCGTTCGCAGAAGCGTAAGACAGCGCCAGGTCGCGCGCCTTCTTGCTGGAGTTCTGGTGCACGGCCACAAGGTGCGGCACACCTCCACCCTGGGTGTAAGTCGAGCGCACGGTATGACCCGGCGCTTTCGGCGCCACCATCCACACGTCGAGATCGGCACGCGGCACAACCTGGCCGTAGTGCACGTTGAAACCGTGCGCGAAGGCGAGCGAAGCGCCCTTCTTGATGTTCGGCTCAACGTCGTTCTTGTAGACCGACGCGATCTGCTCATCCGGCAGCAACATCATCACCACGTCAGCACCGCTCACCGCGTCGCCAACATCGGCCACCTTGAGACCGGCTTTCTTCGCCTTGTCCCAGCTCGGGCCGCCCTTGCGTACGCCGACGGTAACCTTGACGCCGCTGTCGTTCAGGTTCTGCGCATGCGCATGACCCTGCGAGCCGTAACCCACGATGGTGACTTTTTTGCCTTTGATCAGGCTCAGGTCACAGTCCTTGTCGTAATAAACCTTCATTCGTCTCTCCATTCAATAATGCTATTTGGACACAATCTTTTCCGTAACCACTTCGCCCGAGTACAAGTCCGTCAGCCAAACTGACGATCCTTCCTTCGACAGCTGACCTCTAACTTCGTAAACTTTGCCGGCCTCCGGCGTGAAATCCAGCTCGCCTTCAACCGAGAAAAATTCACCGATAGCACGACTGGCAAGCTCGTGGATCGGCGCGGCGGTCACGTGTGTCGCAACAAGGTGCAGCCGCAGTTTTCGAATCGGAACATCGCGAGCGGACGTGCGGGTCGAAAGGCTGAATCCACGACCATAGCTCGCGGAGCCCGTGGCTCTTCGAGCATTGTCGACTGGATTTCCATCAATGCTTGCCACGTAAAACAAACGCCCCTTGCCCCCCGATTCCTGATAACTCCCATCAATGATGCGTGCGGTGGGTCCCGTGAACCCATCGGGCACAGCCTTGTACGACGAAGCGCACCCCGTCAACAACAGGACGAGTAACAAGAACAGCCCGCCGATTGCCTTGCGCATAACCTTGCTCATGCCTAGATTTTCAAAATCCGTTCGCCGCGCCCGATACCCGAAGCGCCAGTGCGCACCGTTTCCAGAATCACGCCCGGCTCGATGGCCGCGATAAAGGCGTCCAGCTTATCGCTGTCACCGGTCAATTCGATGGTGTAGCTCTTGTCGGTCACGTCGAGGATGCGACCACGGAAAATATCCGCTAGTCGCTTCATCTCGTCGCGATCCTTGCCGGCGGCGCGCACCTTCACCAGCATGAGTTCACGCTCGATGTGATTGCCGTCGGTCAGGTCTACGACCTTCACCACTTCGATCAACTTGTTGAGTTGCTTGGTGATCTGCTCGATCACATCGTCGGAACCATGCGTGACGATGGTCATGCGGCTCATCGTGGTGTCTTCGGTCGTGGCGACTGACAACGAATCGATGTTGTAGGCACGGGCCGCGAACAGGCCAACCACACGCGCCAACGCGCCCGGTTCGTTTTCCAGCAGGATGGAGAGGATGTGTCTCATCTTAAAGCTCCTCCGCCAGAATCATTTCGTTCAACCCCTTGCCGCCCGGAATCATCGGGAACACGTTCTCGGTCTCGTCGGTGATGAAGTCCATGAACACCAGACGATCCTTGAGCTTGATGGCCTCACGCAGCGCGCCTTCAACGTCGCCCGCTTTCTCGATCTTCATGCCGACATGACCGTAGGCCTCGGCAAGCTTGACGAAGTCCGGCAGCGCGTCCATGTAGCTCTCGGCGTAGCGATTGCCGTAGAAGAATTCCTGCCACTGCCGCACCATGCCGAGCGAGCGGTTGTTCAGGTTGATGATCTTCATCGGGATGTGATACTGCTTGCAGGTCGAGAGCTCCTGAATGCACATCTGCACGCTGCCCTCGCCCGTGATGCAGGCCACCGTAGCGTCCGGGTTCGCGAGTTGCGCGCCCATTGCGTACGGAATGCCCACACCCATCGTGCCGAGACCGCCTGAATTGAGCCAGCGGCGCGGTTTGTCGAACGGGTAATACTGCGCGGCCCACATTTGATGCTGGCCGACGTCGCTGGTGATGATCGCATCGCCACCTGTGGCCTTCCACAGCGCCTGCACCACCGCCTGCGGCTTGATCTTGCCGTCGGCTTTGCTTGGCTTGAACGCGAGACAGTTCTTGCTCTGCCAGCCTTTGATGGTCGTCCACCACGCCTTGATGGCTGCGGCATCCGGCTTCTTGTCGCTGGCTTCAACAAGGCTGATCATCTCGGCCAGCACATCGCGTACATAGCCAACGATAGGCACGTCCACCTTCACGCGCTTGGAAATTGATGACGGATCAATGTCGATGTGGATGATTTTGCGACCATCCCGGAAGAAGTGCCCGGGATTGCCGATCACGCGATCATCGAAACGCGCGCCGACCGCGAGCAGCACGTCGCAATCCTGCATCGCCATGTTCGCTTCGTACGTGCCGTGCATGCCGAGCATGCCCACGAATTGCGGATCGGACGCCGGGAAACCGCCCAGGCCCATCAGGGTGTTGGTACACGGATGCCCGAGCATGCGCACGAGCTTGGTCAATTGCGGCGCGGCATCGTTTAGCACCACGCCGCCACCGGCATAGATCATCGGACGCTTGGCGTCGAGCAGCAACTGCACGGCCTTTTTGATTTGCCCGCTGTGCCCCTTGCCTGCCGGGTTGTAGCTGCGCATCGTGATTTCTTTGGGATAGTCGAACGCGCACTTGTTGGCTGTGACATCCTTCGGAATGTCCACGAGCACCGGGCCAGGGCGGCCGGTGGAGGCGATGTAGAACGCCTTCTTCATGGTCGCCGCGAGGTCCTTGACGTCCTTCACAAGGAAGTTGTGCTTGACGCAGGGCCGCGTAATGCCGACGGTATCGCATTCCTGGAATGCGTCCTGACCGATCGCATGCGTCGGTACCTGACCGCTGATCACGACCATCGGAATCGAATCCATGTAAGCCGTGGCGATGCCGGTCACCGCGTTGGTCACGCCCGGACCGGAGGTGACGAGACAGACGCCGATCCTGTTCGACGAACGCGAATACGCATCCGCCGCGTGAACAGCCGCCTGCTCGTGCCGGACCAGCACGTGCTTGAATTTGTCTTGCTTGAATATCTCGTCGTAGATATTGAGCACGGCGCCGCCGGGATAGCCGAACACAAAGTCGACTTTTTCTTCCGCGAGGCAGCGAACGACGATTTCCGCGCCAGTAAGTTGTGTCATGTTCATCCTCAAGAGTTTGGTGATGCCGCACGTCGCTGGGTGTTGACGCATGGCCCCTGAGGGCATTTCAAAACTGGGTATTCACGGCCTCGCGCACGCTCTGCACAATCGAAACAACCCATGCTTGTGGCCGGTTGCTCAACTGTGTGCCCTCGACCCGCCCAAAATGGGCGAATCAAAGCGCCACGGTGTCCGAACTAAAAATTATACGAAAAATTGTTGCGATGCGGAAACCAGCAACCGTTCATCGCTGAAAACGACGTGTCTTTACACGACCGCCCGTCGACTCACCAGATAAATCCCCGGCAGGATCAACCCGAGACCGATGACATGGTGGCCAGCAATCGGCTCACCGAGCACGATCCATGCGATCACCGCAGCATAAATCGGGCCGAGATACTGCACGACGCTCACTTTCGCAGCCCCCAACTCGCGCTGCATCACCGAAAACGCGAGATACGCGCCGTAGCCCGGAAACAGCGCAGCGGCCAGGCTCAGGCCGAAGCCCGTCCAGGTCGGGATCGGGTGCGTGCCCGTCACCGCCTCAAATGCGGCAAACGGCAACAGCACCACAACCCCCGCCAAAGCAATCACCGCCAGGCGCGGGCTCGCCTCCAGCGGACTCTGCCAGCGCTTCAACCGCAGCGAATACACCGTCCACGCCAGCGCCGCACCCACGATCCAGAGGTCGCCCTCCACGAAGCGGAGCTGCGCGAGCTGCGTCCATTGCCCCTTGAGCACCACATGCATGACGCCGGCCAGCGCCAGCAGCACGCCGGTTGATTGCAGCCACGTGACACGCTCCTTGAGCCACACCGCCGACGCCGCAAATATCAGCACCGGCGCGATGCTGTAGATCAGCGCGATGTTCAACGCCACCGTCGTACGCCCGCCGATGTAGACCCAGGCGCCGCAAATCCACATGCCGAGCGCACCGAGCACGAGGTAATGCTTCCAGTCGCGCAAAATTTCCGCCCGCGCCGCCCAGATCGCGCCCCAATGCCCGAGTCCAAACAGAAAGCCCGCCACCAGCCAGCGGATCAGCGCCAGCGCATGCGGCTCAATCTGCCCCGGTGCGGTACGCGCCACAAGGTAATTCACCGACCACAGCGCAGGGGCGATGAACAAGAGGGCGATGGCAAACTGGTAACTGGAAAGGCGTGGCAACACGATAGGCAATCGGCGACGGCAGGGGAGCAACGCGGTCAGACATCGGCAGGGCCGTCACCCATCACGCCAAACATCACCGAA
>CAYMSY010000279.1:0-4600 GCA_964393195.1 uncultured Alcaligenaceae bacterium
GGCCATTCCTTCTCAGGCTTCACGTCCACCAACACTTCCATGTAGTTGGCGTCGGTGGTTTCGCCCTTTTCTGCGCGACCGATCGTGGCCAGCACGGACTTGGTCTGGGGATAGTTCTGCTTCAGCACATCGTTCATGCGCTGCGAAACCCTCACCGACTCCTCGAGCGAGGTCGACGGGATACCGGTCACGCGGAACATGATCGCGCCTTCCTGCAGCGTTGGCATGAACTCCTTGCCCAAGAAGGGAAATGCCGCCAATGAAATCAGCAAGAGCACCACCGCACTGGTGACCACCAGACGTTTGCGTTCGAGCGCCCAATCGAGGATCGGCAGGAAACCCCGCTTGGCGCGTGCCACCAACCAGGTGTCCTTCTCCTCTTTGGGTTTCAGGATCAATGCGGAGAGTACCGGCACCAACGTCATGGTGAGGAAGAGTGAGCCCGCCATGGCGAACGTAATGGTCAGCGCCATTGGCTTGAAAAGCTTGCCTTCAAGACCCGTCAGCGAAAACAGCGGCAGGAAGACAACAATGATGATGAGGATGGCAAAGGCGATCGGGTTGATCACCTCGCGGGCCGCTTCGAGGATGACGTGGGTGCGATTCACCGGCTGACCGCCGGCCTTGTGGGAAAGCAGCCTAAAGCTGTTCTCTACCAGCACCACCGCGCCATCGACCATCATGCCAATACCGATGGCGAGCCCCGACAGGGACATCAAATTGGCCGACAAGCCGAAATACTGCATCAGCATGAAGGCGATCAACATACAGAGCGGCAGGGTCACGATGACCACGATGGCCGATCGGATTTCGCCCAAGAACAGGAACAGCACGATGGCCACGAGTATTGAGCCCTCTAGCAAGGCGCGCTGGGCAGTGCTCATCGCTTTGTCGACGATCTCCGTACGATCGTAAGCAGCGTTGATGGTCACCCCTGCCGGAAGCGACTGTTGAGCGAGCTTCAGCTTCGCCTTCACCGCGTCGACCACGTTCTTGGCGTTTTCATTGATGCGTGCCAGGGCAATGCCCAACGTAACTTCCTTGCCGTCGCGCGTCACCGCGCCAAAACGCAGGCCAGGACCTTCCTTGACCTCGGCCACGTCGCGCACGTAAATGGGCGTTGCCTCGCGTTGCGTAATCACGATGCCGCCAATATCCTCGACGTTGGCAACCAAGCCGAGACCGCGCACCAGGAATTGCTCCTGGCCCAGGTTCACGAACTGCCCGCCGACTTGACGGTTATTCGCGGCCAGGGCCTCCATCACCGATTTGAATGTGAGGCCGTATTTGATGAGCTTGTTGGGGTCGATGGCGACCTGATACTGCTTCTCGAAGCCGCCCCACGAGGTGACGTCGTCCACGCCCGGTGCGGTGCGCAGCATCAAACGCACATTCCAGTCTTGCAGGGTGCGCAGATCCATGGCCGAAAGCTTCTTGTCAGCCGATTCGATCGTGTACCAGAAGACTTGCCCCAGTCCCGAGCTATTGGGACCGAGTTCGGGTTCGCCGTAGCCTTGCGGAATGCGCTCCTTGGCTTCCAGCAACTTCTCGCCGACTAGGCGCCGGGCGAAATAGATGTCGACGTCGTCTTTGAAATAGACGCCGACATAAGAGAGGCCGAACAGCGAGATCGAGCGGATGTATTCGACACCGGCCAATCCCGCCATCGAGGTTTCGATGGGAGACGTGAGGAGTTTTTCCACATCTTCGGCAGCGAGGCCGGGAGATTCGGTGTAGATGCTGACCTGATTGGGCGTGACGTCCGGAAAAGCATCGACGGGCACCTTTTGGAATGCGCGAACACCGAAGACCACCAGCAAGACAAAGCCCACCAGCACCAGAACCTTGTAGCGCAAGGACGCATTGACGATTTGATTGAACATGATGGTCTTTAGTGGCCTTCGCCGATCTGGGATTTGAGCATGCGGGCTTTCAACGCATAGGCACCGGCAATGACGACGAGGTCATCGGGCTTCAAGCCAGATTTGACGACGACGCGACCCTGCACGCGCTCACCCAGCGCAATTGTGCGCGACTCAAACCCGCCGCGCTCTTCGATGAACACGGCCGGCTGACCCGCTATCAGCACCACGGCTTCATCCGGCAGCACGATTGCTTTGGTCTTGGTTGACGTTTGAATAGCCGCCGTTGCGAACATTTCGGGCTTCAAGCGGCCATCGGTGTTCTTGACTTCGATGCGGCCGCGAATGGTGCGTGTTTCCTTATCCAGCATGCCGCCGATGTAAGTAAGTTTTCCTGGGATGCGATCGGCTGGATTGGCGGATACGGTGACTACCGCAGCGTCCCCCACCTTAATGCGGCTCAAGTCCTTCTCCGCCAAGTTGGCCTCGATCCAAAGCGTGGACAGATCCGCGATCGCAAAGAGGGGTTTATCCGGTTGCGCGAGTTCGCCCAGGACCGCTTTTTTCTCAATGATGGTTCCTGCGAACGGCGCCGTCAGCGCGAACACGGAAACGCTATCGCTCTTGGTCGCCACCCCGAGCATCTGCAGTTTGTCGGCTGCCGAGCGAAAGGCGGCTTGCGCCTTGTCGTGTTCCGCCTTGGCCCGCAGAAAATCCTTCTGAGAGACGATCTGCTCTGCCTGCAACCGCTCGGCGCGTTCCAGGCTGCTCTTGGCAACTTGGGCTTCACTTGCCGCTTGGCTGTATGCCGAGCGCGCTTCGCCGACTTCGATGCTATCCAGGGTCGCGAGTACTTGGCCTGCGGCTACACGATCCCCCAAATTACCGTTGACCTTGACGATGCGGCCCGGCACACGAGGTGCCAAACGCGCGAATCGGTCCTGGTTGGCCTGGATGGTGGCCGTGACCACCAGCTGATCCGAAACCTCCTGCTGTTGGGCAGGCTCGACACGTATACCGGCCAATTTCAATTCTTCGTCGGTGAGTTTGATGCCGGCTGCTTCGTCGTGGGGCTTTTCATCCTTGCTGTGGGTGTCAGCCTTTCCTGCGGTGCCTTTTTCGGCGGGCTTAGTTGCGGCCGCTTTGTCGGCGGGCGCCGGCGCTTTGTCGCCGCAGCCGGTGAGGGCCAGGCCAAGGGCCGCGAGGCCGGCAATCCACACGGGGGTTCTCGCAATGTGATTCTGGGAATGCTGCATGGGAAACTCCAAAGAAATTCGGGAAAAGTGGATTTGGTATGCGGGCTTCATCGCGCAGGAGGTTCCGTGACGCCGGCAGCCTGCTCAAGAGCAATTCGCGTGGTGCGAAGCTCCGTAATTGCCTCAACGAAATCGCGACGGCCATCCAGAAGCTGGCGGTTGATGAGAATCTGTTGCGCCAAACCGATCTCGCCTTCGCGAAGCGCCTTTTGCGAGAGGCGCTGGTTTTCTTCCAAAGCCGGCAGCACTGCATCACGCAGCGTTTTCACGCGCGCGGTGAGATTCTCCAGGCGTTGCCAAAGGGTTCGTACGTTGGCCGGAATGTCGCGCTCGCCGGCGCGACGCTCCGCTTGTGCATTTGTCAGGTCGGCGCGGGCTTGTGCGACATTGCCGGCATTGCGTTTGAATAGCGGCAGCGGCACGCTCACCGTGAATAGCGTCACCTTCTCACGAAAATCCTGGGGTCCTTCACGCCCTATGCCAAATCCCAGCGTGACGTCCGGAAAGCGCGCGGCGCGCTCCAGATCGAGCCGATTCTTGGCCGCACTTTCGCGAGCCTGCAACGCCTTCAACTGATTGCGTTCGACGGCAACTGCCAGCAACCCTTCAAGCGTGGGTGCCGCAGTGCCCACTTCCAGATCGCCGACGACCTCGGGCAAGGTCGTCGAGGGCCATTGCAGCAACTCCCCCAATTCCGCTCGAGCCTGCAACAACTGGTCGGTCAATGCCCCCAACTGGTTGCGGGCCCGGCCCGCTTCGATTAAGGCCACGTTGCCGTCGAGCTTGCTGTCTTCACCGGCGGCTACGCGTTTACCGGCGAAGGTGGCCGTGTTTTCGATCAACGCCAACGAATCGCGCTCGATGCCGATGCGCGCTTGCAGTGCGAGGACTTTCACGAACCGACCCTCGATCTCGGCGCGAATCTCACGTTGCGTTTCCTGCGCAAGGAATTGCGCCGTGGCGAGTTCCTGTCGCGTGGCCTCGCGGCGATAGCCTTGCTGCCCGGCGATCTCCAGCGTCTGCGAAATGCCTGCCGTCCACTCGCGGACGGTTGAGGATGACAAGTCCGTGGCGGGTGCTTTGCGGCGAGCCCGTTCGGTGGACACTTCCGGGTTATTCCACAAGAGCCCACGCGAATCCGCGGCTTGCCCCTCGGCCGCCGCCACCGCCGCATAGGCCGCTTTTAGTTTGACGCTGTTCTGTTCGCCCAAACGCCAGGCTTCCGCCAGTGTCAGCGGTTTGGTCGATGGGTTTGGCTGCTCAATTTGCGCGTGTACCGTGGTCACCACGAGCAGGCACGCCATCCAATACGTTCTCTTCATCTTGTCCTCAAGCAATCGCCGGTCGAGATTGACCAGCGGAATCCAGACGGGATCCGGCGAGAGGATTTCGCGCTTAACTAAAGCGCAATGGAATCGACAGCAGCAACTCGCCGGGGCTTACGCGCCGGCGGTATGAGGTGGACGGAAGGGATTGTCCGGA
>CAYMSY010000280.1:0-4598 GCA_964393195.1 uncultured Alcaligenaceae bacterium
TGGCCGGAGCTGGGTGCGGTCACGCTGGATGTTTATGTCTGCAATTTCAAACATGACAACACCTGCAAGGCACAAGCGCTGACCGACACGCTGGTCGAACTGTTTCGTCCGGAACGCGCCAATCGCAACAGCCTGCAACGTGGCGTCCCGCAGTCGCCGGATTCGCCGGACTCGGCGCATCTGGCACTGGAATGGCTCACACCGGATATCGTGCACGGCTTCGCGCGACGGCGCCCGCCGATGGTGACGCAGAGCCCGCTGCAACGACTGGAGTGGCATGAGACGCGCGCGCTCGGCAAGGCGCTCGTTCTCGATGGTGCCTTCATGGTTGCCGAGCGTGACGAGTTCATTTATCACGAGTGCATGGTGCACGTGCCCGCTCTCGCACATCCTTCGCCGCGTCGCGCGCTGGTGATGGGTGGTGGCGATGGTTGCACGGCTCGCGAACTGCTGCGTCATTCCAGCATTGAACATATCGTCGTCGCGGAGCTCGATGCCATCGTAGTGGACAGTTGCCGGCGCGAGTTCGCCCATGTCAATCGCGGCGCACTTGATGACGCAAGAGTCGAGGTGAAGATTGGCGACGCGTTGCAAACGCTGCGCGAGACGAACGAAAAATTTGACCTCGTCATCATGGATTTGACTGACCCCGGCAGCGGCGACAACAGCCCTGCCGACGTGTTGTACAGCGCCGAAACCTACGCCCTCATCCGCTCGAAGCTCACGGCCGAAGGGTTGATGACCGCACACATCGGCAACGCGTTTTTCCATCCCGACCGGTTTCGCGACACGCTCGCCGACCTGCGTGGCGTATTCGGTGAGGTGTCCGCATACAAAGCCTACATGCCGATTTACGGTGCCGAATGGGGAATGGTCTGCGCATCCGGCCAGCACAATCCGCGTGACATGTCGGCGGCCGACATCGAGGACCGACTCGCGGCTCGTGGCATTGACGGGCTTCGTTTCTACACGCCTCGCGTGCACGCCAGCCTGTTCGCGTGGCCCGCCTATGCGGAGGCGCTGGGCGCCTGAGCGTCAGCGCCGACGCGCACGCCAGTCAGGGCGCAATCGTGAGCGCGCAGCCCGTTGCCAGATGAGCGCGAATGTCAGTCCAGTTCGTTCGTGTTGCGCAGGGTGACACCGCGTTGGCGATAACCGCGCTTCCACTCAGACCGAGCAGCGCGCGTAACAACAGCACGCCATCAGTCGCGATGTCCACACTAGAATCCCCGTCCACATCCAGCTTCTGCGCGTTGAGATGTGCCGCAATGTCAGCGGCGAGCGTGCGTTGCGCCAGCGGCCCGATGGCCCCCGTCGTGGCGGGTGGTCCGGTCATTCCCAGCATCCAGCGCAGCGCGAGCACACCGTCGGTAAAACTGTCAACACTGCCGTTGTTGTCAGCGTCCAGCACGCAGGTCGCTGGCGAGCGCGCAGACACGGCGGGCGCCGAAGCGTTGGCCGTGAGCGATGCAAACGTCATCGGCGGCGAGTAGATCGTCCCGGCCTGTCTCGGATAAATGCGACCCGAGTATCCGTAAGGCACCGAGCAGCTGAAATTACCGGCGGCGTCGCTCGGATTGCAACTGACACCGGCGCCGGCACAGAAAGTCACCCCCGTACGCAGCGGCGCCGTGCCATTGATGGTGCCGGTCACCGTAAACGGTCCGACATTGGCCTGCCCCGAATTGACATTGATCATCAGCGACGAGGTGTCAACCGCTTCAAAATCGCTGCCGCGAATGACATCGAGCTGATGCAGCACGTCGTTGTCCCAGCGCTCATCGGTTGCACCCGAGATGTACCAGTTGCTGCCGTTGTCGGCGAGCATCATGCCGTACTTTTTCAGCGCACGCACAATGGTGATCGCATGCGGCGACAACGGCGGGACACGGTTTTCCGAAAAACTGGCCTTCAGGCGGAAGCGCTGCCCCATTGCGGGTACGTTGACGTTGGTATTCGCGGAAGCGAAATGCCGTGCAGGCCAGACATAGGCGCGGCGCGTGACTTGCGCAGTAAAGCGGACGGCATGCGCGATCTCGCCCGCCGCCACCTCGTCGTAGCGGACGAGTCCCGGAAGAATGGGCAAGCCGGCGGCGTCCGCCGATGTCCACGTATCGGGACGCAAGGCATGTGAATTGAGATCCCATACCGCCCCGGAGTAGCCAGTCCAGCTCGTCGGCGGGGCGGGATATGCCGGGTTCTGGTTCAGAACACCGACTTCGTAGAGTTTGCAGGCGCCGCGATCAATGATCAACCCGTGGCGGTCGCCGGTCGGAAACGCTGCGCCACCTTCAATCGGAATGTCTGGCGGAATCGGGTACGGTCCGGGGTCACTTTCGTCATCGACATCAAACGTGATCGGCACTTTCGGCTGCGAGCCGGGCACGGTGGTGAACGGAATCCCGATCGGACGCCCCTCGTATAGACCGGAACCGAAGTCCATATGCAATCCGGCGCCGGCACCGATCGAGTTCACAAAGTTGGCAGAGTTCGCATGCACCGGCAAAGTGTCTACCGGCACATTCCAGATGCTGTTTGCCGGAAAGATCGGACAGCCGCCGATGGTGGGTGCTGCGGCTGACGTGTTGCCCGACGCGACTGCGATGGCCGCGAGCATCACCGGTCCGATGCGATGCACCAATCGATGCAATACGTCGCTCATTTCACTCGCCATTACGATATAGCGCTCACATTCCATGCCATTAGCATATCCCGATTCGTCGCAGCTGAACAAGCATGACACGGTTGACGCCTAGTCGCACAGGAGCAACGGCAGGGCATGCGCCGCTGAACCCGCAATCCAGCAATGCGCTTCACGCGTCGAAGCCGATTCGTTGGGGTCAATCACAATCACCGTCGCACCATGCCGTCGCGCGTGGCGTACCAGCGAAGCGGCGGGCTCCACGACCCCGGAGGTGCCGACGACTACAAAAGCATCCGCCGACTGCGCGAGCTTGGTTGCCCGGTCAAATGCCGCCGGCGGCAACGATTCGCCAAACCAGACCACGCCGGGTCGCATCGGTCCGCCGCAGGCCGTGCAGCGCGGCGGCGTCAGACGACGGCCGCCTTCCGGTTCGTCGGGCACAGCGTTGATCAGTGCGTCGCTCGCCGGCGTCGCGCAGACGAAACAGCGCAGCGCCAGGATGCTGCCATGCAGATGGACCACTTCGGCCGCGTCGGACGTCCCGGCACGCTCGTGCAGGTCATCCACGTTCTGGGTTACCACCGCGACTGCACGCGGTTTCGCCTGTACCGCAAACGCCGCGATGGCCCTGTGCCCGGCGTTTGGTTGCGCCTGCATCACCTTCTGCCGGCGCCATTCGTACCAGCCCCAGACCAGCGCCGGGTCCGCCTCAAAACCGTCGATGGACGCGAGCAGCGCCGGATCAAAACGCTCCCACAATCCCGTCAGTGCATCGCGGAAGGTCGGAATACCGCTCTCAGCCGACATTCCGGCGCCGGTGAAAAAGACGATACGCGTTGCGCCGCGCAGGGCGGCCCGCGCGTCGGCCAGAACCGTCGGATCGTCCAGCGTCACCGTCTACCAGCCGTAAAAACGTGGCCAGTGCGGGCTGGAATCGCCGTCAATGGCGACATATTCCGGAAACTGCGCCGCCGTCGCGCAGGCATGATTCGGCAATACCCGCAACAGCGTACCCACCGGAAAGCGCGCCGCGATGTCGTGGTCCAAGGCGCCAGCCCTGGCGATGATGCCGTGTTCCTGATTGGCGCTGTCCACAACGTAACCGTCGATGGGTTTGCCATCGACATCGCACACCTGGCCGTAGCCATAGTCACAGGTCTGTTTCTGGGTGCCGCGGTCGCGACTCATCGCCATCCACCCGGCATCAACGAGTGCCCAGCCCTTTTCTTTCTGATGACCGATCACGGTGGTCAGCACCGATAGCGCGACATCATCCATGCTGGCGACGCCGATGTTGGTCATCACCAGATCATGAAACACGTAAACACCGGCGCGTACTTCGGTGACGCCTTCAAGATGCTGCGCTGAAAGCGCCGTCGGCGTTGAGCCCACGCTCACGTTCGCGCAGGGCATACCCGCGGCGCGCAAGCGTTCGGCCGCCTGCACGCAGCGCGAACGTTCCTGCTCCGCCATCGCCTGAAGCGCCGCCGGCGTATTCAGTTCGTAGCTGGCACCGGCGTGCGTCATCACGCCGCCGAGCTTCATGCCGCCTTCATGGAGGGCTCGTCCGACGGCGATCAGTTCCTCGCCATCGGGCTTCAATCCGGCACGATGACCGTCGGTATCCACTTCGAGCCACACCTCAAACACGTGCGACTGCGTGTTGCCGAATTCCGCGACCGCTTTTGCCGCGTCCACGCTGTCGACGATGATTTTGAGATCGCAGCCGCGCTCGCGCAGCGCCTTCGCCGGTGCGAGCTTCGACGGCACCATGCCGACGGCGTACAAGATGTCGGTCACGCCGGCCGCGAAAAACTGCTCCGCCTCTTTCAGCGTCGACACCGTAATGCCGCGTGCGCCCGCCGCGATCTGCCGGCGCACGACCTCCACGCATTTGCTGGTCTTCACGTGCGGCCGCAGCGCCACGCCAAGCGCATTCATGCGCTGCTGCATG
>CAYMSY010000281.1:0-4596 GCA_964393195.1 uncultured Alcaligenaceae bacterium
CGTCGTTGGCGGTACCGCCTTCGGCAAACAGCTGATGGAGCTGCGCGGCGCGAACCTCGTCGTTGCCACGCCGGGTCGTCTGCTTGACCTCAACCGCAACGGCCAGATCGATCTCGACTGCGTGCAGACGCTGGTCGTTGACGAAGCCGACCGCATGCTCGACCTCGGCTTTTCGGAAGATCTGGAAGCGATTCACGTTGCCACCCAGCGTCGTGAACGCACCATGATGTTCTCGGCCACGTTCGCGCCTCGCGTGATGCAGCTTGCTGCCGCCGTGATGCGCGATCCGAAGCGCATCGAGCTTGCCACTGCGCAGGATGCCCATCAAAACATCGAGCAGCGTCTGCATTGGTATGACGACATGACGCACAAGAATGCGATTCTTGAGCATTACCTGCAAGACGAAACGATGGATCAGGCGGTGATTTTCACGGCTACCCAAATCGAAACCGACGAGCTGGCCGATGAGCTGCGCAACGCCGGTTACGCTGCTGCTGGTCTGCATGGTGCGATGCCGCAGATGATCCGTACGCGTCGCCTGAAATCATTGCGCGATGGCACGATCAAGGTACTCATCGCGACCGACGTCGCCGCTCGCGGTATCGACGTGCCGACGATTACCCACGTTATCAACTATGGCCTGCCGATGAAGCCGGAAGATTACGTGCATCGCATCGGCCGCACCGGCCGTGCCGGCAAACAGGGCCTCGCGATCACGCTCGCGGGCTTCCGCGACCGTTTCAAGATTCGCAACATCGAACGCTTCACGCAGCAACGCATTGACGAGGCAGTCGTTGCCGGCCATGAGCCGCAGAACAAGCCGCCGGCAGCCGGCGGTTATGGCGGTGGCGGCTACGGCGGTGGCCGTGGCGGTTACGCTGGCGGTGGCAATCGTGGCGCGTCCACCGGCGGCTATCGTGGCCACGGTGGCAATGCTGGCGGCGGCTATGGTGGTGGCGAGCGCTCGTTTGATCGTGCGCCGCGTCCTGCCCACGGTGCCTATGCACCGGCCCCGTCGGTCGAACCCGCAGCGCGTTCTTTTGATCGCACACCGGCAGAACAGCAACGCTTTGGTGACGATCGCGCAGCGTCGCGCTTTGGTGAAGACCGCGCTCCCCGTTTTGGCGCCGATCGTGGTGCGCCACGTTTCGGTGGCGAACGTGCAGCGCCTCGCTATGGCGATGATCGTGGCGCTTCGCGCTTTGGTCGTGACGCGGCACCGCGTCGTGATTTTGCAGATCGCGGCGAGCGTTCGTTCGCGCCGCGCGACGACCGCGCAGCATCGCGCTTCGGTGACGATCGCGCAGGGTCGCGCTTTGGCGCTGATCGGCCGGCGTTCGATCGCGGTAATCGCGAAGCACGTCCGTCATGGGGCGATCGCGCCGCGCCGCGCCGCGAGTTTGCGGATGCTGCACCGTATCAGGCGCCGCGCCGTGAATTTGCTCCGCGCGGTGATCGCTTTGAACGTGGTGCAGAGCGCAATGAACGTGCGCCGTTCGAGACGCCGTTTCAGCGTCCCGCACGGGCACCGCGCGCCGAGTTTGCGCACGATGTTCGCACCGAACGCCGAGGCGGCCAGCCAGCAGGTCCGGCTGTGACGCCGCCGGCCGATGGCGGCAATCGCGCCGCGCGTCGCGCTGCGAAACAAGCCGAGTACGCCGCACGCATGGCATCGGGCCAGGGCACCGAGTAACGCTTGCCAGCGGCTAGCGCGCGGCTCGCGAAACGCGAGCGTCTGCGGGCCGCCGGACTGCGCGACAATGGTGGTTCGCCGTACAGGCAACCACCATTTTTTTCGTCATGAATTTGTCCGCCTTTAGCCCTTTCGCCGCCACATTGGTCGCCGCCGCAGTGTTAACTGTCCACACGCCGGCCATGGCGCAGACATTTCCGACCAAAGCCATCAAGATCGTGGTGCCCAACGCGCCCGGCGGCGCGGCGGACATCACGGCGCGCACCGTTGGCCAAAAGCTGTCGGAGGCACTCGGCCAGCCGGTTGTCATTGAAAACAAGCCGAGCGCGGGCGGCGTGATTGCGGGCGAACAGGTCGCGAAAGCGGACGCTGATGGCCACACGATGCTGCTGATTTCGAGCGGTACGGCGGTGAGTGCCGCGTTGTTCAAATTGCTGCCGTTCGACACGCGCAAGGACTTTGCGCCGGTTTCGAAACTCGCGTCGTTTGATCTTGCCATCGCGGTCGCCGAAGGGGGAAAGTTCAAGACGTTCGCCGAAATGCTCGCCTACGCCAAGGCCAATCCCGGCAAACTGAACATCGGTACGCCACAGGTCGGCACGACGCAAAATCTGGCGGCGGAATACTTCCGGGCGACGGCGGGCATTGACGTCCAGGTGGTCCCTTTCAACGGAACACCGCCGGTGATTGCTGCGCTGCGCGGCGGCAACATCGACGCGATGGTCGACATCCTTGGCGCCCTGATGCCGCAGATCACGTCGAAAGCGCTGCGACCGATCGCACTGCTTGGCGATCACCGTGCGGTGCAGTTGCCGGAGGTACCGATTGCGCGTGAGGCCGGCGGCACGCTGGCGAACTTCAGTGCGGCCTCGTGGAATGGCCTTGCAGTGCCCGCAAAGACGCCGAAAGATGTCGTCGTCCGGCTCAACCGTGAATTGGTGCGCATCCTCGCGCTGCCGGACGTGAAGCAGCGGCTTGCCGATCTCACGCTCGTTGCGCAGAGCAGCACGCCCGAACAGCAGGTCGAATTGCTCGATAGCGACATTAAACGCTGGTCAGGCGTGATCGAACGCGCGAAAATCCCGAAGCAGTGATCCACCGCACGGGGGTGCATGATGACCAAGCTGGATGTCGGACTGATTGGTTACGGTGAAGTTGGGAAAATCTTTTCCAACGAACTCAAGGCGAAAGGCGCGGCCTGGGTCGGCGCATGGGACCTGGTTTTCGGCGATGCGCTGATGGGCGGTGCGCAGCGTCTGCACGCACAGGCGCATGGCGTGGTCGCGTGCGGGTCGGCGCGCCAGCTGTGCAGCAAGGCCAACCTCGTCATCTCGGCGGTCACCGCGTCAAACACGCTGGCCGTTGCGCAGGAAGCCGCGCGCTTCATGCAGCGCGGCGCCACCTTTCTCGATCTCAACTCGGCCTCACCCGGCGTCAAGCGGCAGTGCGAAGCCGTCATCGAAGACGCAGGCTGTCATTTCGTTGAGGCGGGCGTGATGACCTCGGTGCCGCCGTACGGCCTCGCGGTGCCGATGCTGCTCGGCGGCAAACAGGCGCAGCGGCTCGCCGACCGGCTACGTCCGTTCGGGTTCAACATCACGCCGGTGTCGCCGAAGATCGGCATCGCGTCGGCCACCAAGATGTCGCGCAGCATCATGATCAAGGGCCTGGAAGCGCTGGTGATCGAGAGCTATACGACGGCGCGGCGGTACGGCGTGGAAGATGCGATGATCGCGACCATGAAGGAAACCTTTCCCGGTGTCGACTGGGAAAAACAGGGCTCATACTTTTTCAGTCGTGTCGTGCAACACGGCAAGCGTCGCGCCGAGGAGATGCGCGAGTCGGCCAACACCGTGCGAGAGGCAGGTTTCCTGCCGATGATGGCGACCGCCACCGCGGAAAAGCACGACTGGATCGCCGCACTGGCCCGCGACGGCGTGTTCGATGGCATCGGCAAGGACGCGCCGTGGCAGGAGTACGCGGATCGCCTGCTGAAAGCGCGACCGAAGGCAAAAACCGGGTGAGTTGACGGTGCTTTGGAGCTATCAGCTTTTCGCTGAAAGCTCGTTGGTATAGGGCATAGCGCCTGCTATGGCCTAAAGTCAATAAACAGGCTTTTCCACGGATAAGCCCATATTGAATGCGACTTTCCGTGAAAAGCTGTTGACCTATTGGCGTCTCGAATCAGCCGCCGAACGTTCGCACCAGCACCAGCGAAATCGCCGGGAACGCGAGCAGCAGGATGATGCGCAGCAGATCGGAGGCCAGGAATGGCATCACGCCCTTGAACGTCTCGGTCAGCGGCACGTCTTTCGCCAGCCGGTTGATGATGTAGACGTTCATGCCAACCGGCGGATGCACGAGCCCGATCTCGACCACCATCAGCGCGAGGATGCCGAACCAGATGCTCTTGTCGGTCGCCGTCATGCCGTGAAATTCGAGGCCCATCACGACCGGATAGAAGATCGGAATGGTCAGCAGGATCATCGCCAGACTGTCCATCACGCAGCCGAGCAGGATGTAGATCACGAGGATCACCACCATGACGACCATCGGCGTCAGGTCGCTGGCCTTGACCCAGGTCGCCAGTTCAGTAGGCATCTGCGACAGCGCGAGCGCCGTGTTCAGCATGTCCGCACCCATCAGCACGAGGAAGATCATCGCCGTGGCCTGCGCGGTGCCGAGCGCGCTGTCGAGCACGCCGCGCAGACGCATGCCGCCCGTCACAATCGCGAGCACGCCGCAGGCCGCCGCGCCAATCGCCGCTGCTTCGGTCGGGTTCGCCCAGCCGCCATAGATGCCGACGATCACGACGACAAACACACCGAGTACCGGCGCCACTTGCAACAACGCCTTCATGCGCTCGGGCCACGCCACGCGCGGGCCTGCAGGGCCTGCGGCGG
>CAYMSY010000282.1:0-2253 GCA_964393195.1 uncultured Alcaligenaceae bacterium
GCGTTCTTGGTGACGATGGTTAACGGGTGGTTGCAGGCGGCGAGCACTTCGATGAGGCCGCGCGTGAGGCGCTCGGTTTTTTCTATCGGCTGGTACGGATCGGTGTTGGCGCCGAAGTTGATCGCCGACGGTTTGTAGCCGCGTTTGCCGATTTCTTTCCGGAGCAATTCGACGGCATTGCGCTTGGCGAAAATCTGCGTTTCGAAATCGATGCCCGGCGACAGATTCAGGTACGAATGCGTTGGTCGCGCATAGCAGTAAATACAGCCGTGCTCGCAGCCGCGATACGGGTTGATCGATTGCTCGAAGCCGATGTCGGGCGAATCGTTGTGGGAAATGATCGAGCGAGCGTTCTCGATGTGAATGACCGTCTTCGGGCGTTTGGCGGCGCGCTCGATCATCTCGTCTTCGCCCCAGCCATCGTCGAACCACTCGGCCTCCCGCGATTCGAAGCGCCCCGCCATGTTGAGCGTGGCGCCGCGACCCTTGCTGGCGAGGCTTGCGCTTTTCGGGGGTGTCGAATCGGGCGGGTGCATGCTGTGATTATGCACAGTATTTGTGGCGTTTCAGCGGGAAAAAACGGTTGAACTATCCGCCCGGAAGCACATCAGCTTTTCATGGAAACGGCTGTTTATAGGGACATAGGGGCCGATTCGAGCAATAGTCGGGTTTTGCTGTTTTGTGTCGCTATGCCGCACGCAGAAAAGCGTGTGTAAAAAAGCTGTATTTCTGTTTCGTCATCCGTCACAACGTCATTGCACGCCGTTCAGTCTCCCGTACACTGTACGTTTTTCGATGTTGGAGCGGCAGTAATGAAAGCAGTATTGGCACTGGTGAGCGGCGTGACACTGGCTTTGCTGGCGGGTTGCACGAGTGCACCGCAGAAGAGCGAGACGGCAGCAGCCGGCGCCCGCGAAGAGCGTTGTCAGGTGACCGGCAGCAATCTGCCCAAACGCGATTGCCGCAACGACGTGACAATCCTGCCGCCGAGCGCGGTGGACAGCGTGATGCCGGTTCAGCCGGGTGCCTTGCCGCGCAACTAGCGCGGGACGCGGGCGCGATTCAGGGCAGGAAGCGTTCGCTCGCGAACGAGACGGACAAAGCGCGCGGACCGAGGTTGAGGCTGCCGGTCATGCACATGACGGTGGTGATGAGCTCGGTCCGATGGCGCCGGCATTCGGCGCTCAACTCTTCAAAACCGGGTAGCGCGTAGAGTTCGGTCAGCTCGCCGGCGTAGCTCACGCAGACCGTCGGCGTGGCCAGTCCCAGCGTCACATGCTTGGCGGCAAGCGCCAGCGCGTGTTGTTGCGCCTTTGCGGTTTCGCGGATCCGTGAAACCGTTTCAATGTGGCCGCCGCCAGCGTAGATCACGGGCCTGATGTTGAATATCTTGGCCAGCAGGTACTTCCAGCCGGGCAGCGATTCCTTCTGTTGCGATGCCTGGCGCAGGTAGCGCAGGTCATCGGGCACGATCAACGTGTGCACAATGTTGCGGAAGGTCTCGATCGAGGTTGCGATGTGCGGTGCGGCCACGCCGCGATTGCGCAGGTGAACCGCGTAGGCGAGCAGCACGGCCAGACCGGTGAGCCCGGTCGT
Source organism: uncultured Alcaligenaceae bacterium (assembly GCA_964393195.1). GTDB lineage: Bacteria > Pseudomonadota > Gammaproteobacteria > Burkholderiales > Casimicrobiaceae > Casimicrobium. Next base: position 1,597 of record CAYMSY010000282.1, read on the forward strand.
GGAGTCAATGACCCGGGCGTTGAGCGGCGCGCGGTTGCCGATCGAGCGGCGAACCTTGTTGTGGATCAGCACCAGTGACTGCGTGGCCTGCAGGGAATGGACGTACATCTTGCTGCGGTCGGCGGCGAAGGTGATCTGCACGACGTAGTCGATGGAGTGCGTCATCCATGATTGCAGGTGGTCGCGAATCTCGACCGGCGACAGCGGTTCGGCCTGACCGTCGAGGCCGCCGACGCCGAGTTCGTGGCGGATGAAGTAGGAGCTCTGGGTGTCGTCGCGGGCGTCGATGACCGTGTCCTGACCGCGCTGGATCACCACCGGTACAACAGCAACGTGATGATTGTGCAGCCAGACGGTTGGCATGTCGCAGGCCGCGTCGACCACGATCAGGGTGCGTGCAGCTGCTTCGGCGGTCTCTGGAGGCACGGTGGCCGAGGAGCGGCGGACGCTGTCGCTGGTGCGGTCGCGCACGTATGCGATCGCCGCGCTGGTGGGCACGTCGAGCGCAGAATAGCCTTCGTCCGTATAACGGCCTTGCAACGCGAAACCTTTTCTTGAGGGAATGCAGAGGTGCAGTGTAGGGGCATTGACGCCCTTTTTGTAGCCCCGTGACCTACAAATCAGAGCAGGGTGATGCAGATATCAGACAACTGTACC
>CAYMSY010000282.1:2353-4587 GCA_964393195.1 uncultured Alcaligenaceae bacterium
GCGGCGCTACGCCGCGCGCATCAGTGTCGATTTGCCAAACAGGCTCTCGATCAGGTCCACGGCAACCTCGGCCGTACGGTTGCGCACATCAAGCGCCGGATTCAGTTCCATCACGTCGAGCGACGCCAGGCGGCCACTGTCGGCGATCATTTCCATGCAAAGCTGCGCCTCGCGATAGGTCGGGCCGCCGCGCACCGTGGTGCCGACGCCGGGCGCGATGTCCGGGTCGAGGAAATCAACGTCGAAGCTCACATGCAGGTGGGTGTCGTCGTCGACGTTTTGCAACGCCTGCTGCATGACCGTGCGCATGCTCATCTCGTCGATCGAGCGCATGTCGAACACTTCCAGGCCCTGTTCATGCACAAAGCGCTTCTCGGCGTCGTCGACGCTGCGGATGCCGATCTGGATGATTTCGTCGCGCTTGAGGGCGGGCGCCGGGTCGGCGAGGTTGACCAGCGCGCCGGCGCCGAAGCCGAACAGTGTGGCCACCGGCATGCCGTGGATATTGCCCGACGGCGTGATGGCGCTGGTGTTGAAGTCGGCGTGGGCGTCAAGCCAGAGCACGCGCAGCCGCTTGCCCTTGCGCCGGCAGTGTGCGGCCACCGCCGTAATCGAACCGATCGCGAGGCAATGATCACCGCCGAGCAGCATCGGAAATTCACCGGCCGCCAGTGCGTGTGACACCGCCTCGCGCACGGCCACATTCCACGCCAGCGTCTCCGGCAGATGACGGTAGCCGTCCGTCGGCGGCAGCCACGGGTTGGGCGGACCGCTCAGGTTGCCGTCGTCAACGACATGCAGTCCACGGGCGGTGAGGGCATCGGCAAGACCGGCAACGCGCAGGGCTTCTGGCCCCATGGATGCGCCGCGCGACCCTGCGCCAATGTCGGTGGGTGCACCGATCAGGCGAATGGCGGGGTGGGATTTCATGCGGCGATTGTAGGGGCGACGAGCGTGGTGCGCGCCGCAACCGCACGTCGATGCCGAAGCCCGGGCGGACGCGTTGGGGTGCGTTCCGGTGACGCTGCAATCGCAAGCAGCTCCGTGCTGTAAGCCGCATTCGGAAAGGGCTCAAGCGTTATTTGTAGCGAAAGTCGACTTTTAATAAAACGCTGTGTCAAGCCCTTTACAGCAAGGCTTTCAAGAAAAAGTTGACTTGCTGTAGGCCCGCATTTATGCCGGTGACAGCAGCTTCGCGAAGCGTCCGAAATCGATGTTGCCGCCGGACAGCGTCACCGCCACGCGCTTGCCGGTGAAGCGTTCTTTGCTTTCCATGAGTGCCGCCAGCGCGCAGGCGCCGGATGGTTCGAGTACGACCTTCATGCGCTCGAACGCGAAGCGCATGGCGTCGATCACGGTCGCGTCGGATGCCGTGAGGACGTCGGTCACGTGCGCACGGATCACCTCGAACGGATGCACGCCGACGGCCTGCGTCTGCTGGCCATCGCAGATGGTTTTCGGCACGTCGATGGTGACAATGTGCCCGCTGCGCAGCGCCTGCTGTACATCGTTGCCTGCTTCCGGTTCGGCGCCGAAGACCTGGACATTGGGCTGCGTCGCTTTTGCCGCGACTGCGCAACCGGAGAGGAAGCCACCACCACCGGTACACACAATCAGCGCATCGAGGTTCGGGATTTCCTCCGTGATTTCGAGGCCGCAGGTGCCCTGTCCGGCCATCACCGGCAGATAGTCGTACGGCGGAATCAGCACCGCGTTGCGCTCCTCGCTGTATCGCTTTGCCAGCGCACTGCGATCCTCGGTATAGCGGTCGTAGGTGATGACTTCGGCACCGTAGCCGCGTGTGGCATCGAGCTTCATCTGCGGTGCGTCGGAGGGCATCAGGATGGCCGCCCTGCAGCCGTGCAGCTTGGCAGCGAGCGCGACCGCCTGCGCATGATTGCCCGACGAAAAGGCGAGCACGCCACGAGCGCGTTCGGCGTCGCTCAACGAATTGATCGCGTTGTAGCCGCCGCGAAACTTGAACGCGCCCATGCGCTGAAAGTTCTCGGCCTTCATGAACACCTCACAACCGAGCAGGCGGTTCAGCGTCGTGCTGGTAAGGATCGGAGTGCGATGCGCCACGCCCTTGAGGCGGGCAGCGGCGGCCTGGATGTCGGTGAATTGCAGCATCTATTCATTGTAGGAGCGCGCCCGGTCCAGTGATGTGATTGGTGCGTCGGTTCCGTCTGAGTCTGAACAACGCTGTCGGGGTGTGCGCGCCCCGCCGTCGTTTC
>CAYMSY010000283.1:0-317 GCA_964393195.1 uncultured Alcaligenaceae bacterium
CATGAGTCCGATCGAGGCGATGAAGATGACGATCTCGTTCAAGGTCACGGTGATCGGGCCGAGCGTAATCGGCGCCTTGGAGATCAGCTCGGGGAACGAGAAATAATTGCGGCCAAACACCAGGATGGCGAGTTGCTGCAAGAGGATGGACACGCCAATCGCGGTGATGAGCGGCGCCAGTCGCGGTGCGTTGCGCAATGGTCTGTACGCTATTCGCTCGATCAGCACCCCAACCACCGCACACACCACCATCGCCACCAGAATGGCGATCAGCAGGGCCAGCACCGATGGCACGCCCATGCCGAGCAGCCATTTGG
>CAYMSY010000283.1:327-4566 GCA_964393195.1 uncultured Alcaligenaceae bacterium
TCGCCCGAGAGCCGCTTGCAGAAGCTGCAATGGAAATCGGAGAAGACCACGACCTTGGGAGCAGCGGGATTGCCCCAGTGGATCGCGCCATCGGTCGGCAGCATATTGAGGTCGACATGCGTGGGAACTGCCGGGCCCGGCTCGTCACCCTTTTCGGCGGCGTCCTTGCCTGCGCGCGCCGCGCCCGCGGGGATGAGATCGGGGTTGAGCTCGAGCAGCCGCGCGGCGGTGACGAGCGCAGTGAGGCCACCGATCATCACAATTTCGCCATGGGCAAAATTGATCAACTGCAAGATGCCGTAGACCATCGTATAGCCCAGAGCGACCAGCGCGTACACGCTACCCACGACCAGACCATTGACGATTTGCTGCAGCAATACGTCGATTGACATGAAGTTCCCCGCTTGAAAAGTTATCCGTCGGGCGGAGCGCAACACCCTCCCTGGCGTCTCACTCCGCGTTATGTCGCAATTTTGCCCTGAATGCGGGCCCGAGTTATGCCAATGCTGCACCGGCCAAGGCCGCCGCAGCACTATATGCATGTCTTATGCCACCATTAGCGCGACGTTACCGCCCGCTGCCACGGTATTGACGGTGATTGTCTGTTCCCCCAGAAAACGCGGCAGGTAAAACGGACCGCCCGCTTTCGGGCCGGTGCCCGAGAGCCCTTCGCCACCGAACGGCTGCACGCCCACCACGGCGCCGATAATGTTGCGGTTGACGTAGACGTTGCCCACATGGGCGCGACGGGCCAGGCTGTCGGCGCGACTGTCGATACGGGTCTGGATGCCGAGCGTCAGCCCGAACCCGAGCGCATTGATCTGGTCGATAACCGCTGCCGGATCGCCCGACCAGCGCACGACCTGCAGCACCGGGCCAAAAATCTCCTGTTTGACCGAATCAACGCTGCCGACTTCAAAAATGTGCGGGCCGACGATGTTGCGTGCGGCATCTACCGATGAAGCTGTCGGAGCGGGCTCCTGTTCCGCCAGCCGGGCCACATGTGCACTGATGCCATCGAACGCTTCCCGATCAATCAACGGACCAACATCGGTCGCCAAATATTGCGTATCACCGACCCTGAGTTCTTCTGCTGCACCGTGCAGCATGTGGATTACCTTGTCGGCGATTTCTTCATGCAGGCACAGCAGGCGCAGCGCCGAACAACGCTGGCCCGCCGAGCGGAACGCGGATTGCACCACGGCGTCCACCACATGCTCCGGCAGCGCTGTCGAATCGACCAGCATGGCATTGATGCCACCGGTTTCGGCGATCAGCGGCACGATGGGTCCATCCTTGTTGGCGAGGCTGCGCTGGATGATTTTGGCGACCTGCGTCGACCCGGTGAACACCACACCTGCGACATTCGGGTGCGCGACCAATGCTGCGCCGACCGTTTCGCCGGGGCCGGTAACCGTTTGCAACACGTGGCCGGGCACGCCTGCGGCATGCAACAGCTTGACCGCTTCCAGCGCCACCACCGGCGTTTGTTCAGCAGGTTTGGCGAGCACGGTGTTGCCCGTGACCAGCGCCGCAGCGACCTGTCCCATGAAAATGGCCAGCGGAAAATTCCATGGACTGATGCAGACCCAGACGCCACGGCCGCGCGGATACAACGTGTTGCTCTCGCCCGTGGGGCCGGGTAACGCCACCGGTGCGCAGACGCGCTCCGCTTCGTCGGCGTAGTAGCGCAGAAAATCAATAGCCTCGCGCACTTCGGCCACGGCGTCACCCCAGGTTTTGAACGCTTCCTTCACCAGCAGCGCGCAGAAACGGGGCAAATCTCCCTGCAGCGCATCGGCCGCAGCACGCAGCATCGCGGCGCGTTCGTGCGCCGGCACGTCGCGCCACAGTCCGAACGCAGTGCGTGCGCTTTGCATGGCCTCATTGGCCTCCTGCGCCGATGCGTCGGTGGGGCGTGCGATCTGCACGCCTGCGTGCGCCGCGAGCAGCGGTGCGCGCATGGTTTCCACCGTGAGATCAACACCGTCGCTGTTGCGGCGGGGCGTCAGAATGTCCTGCGGCAACGGAAACGGTCGCGCTTCCGTGGCATGCAACGGCGATGCAAGCAGTTCGTCAATCGGCACCGTGTCGTCGGCGAGCTGGTGCACAAACGACGAATTGGCGCCGTTCTCGAGCAGGCGGCGCACAAGATAAGCAAGCAGGTCTTCGTGCGAGCCCACGGGCGCGTAAACGCGCAGCGTTTGCGCAGGGCTCACGGCGGTGGAGCGGAACAGTTCGCGATAAACGCCGCTGCCCATGCCGTGCAAACGCTGAAGTTCAAATGGCGCGTCAAGACGGCGCGCCATCTGCAGGATCGCAGCGATGGTGCCGGCATTGTGGGTGGCGAATTGCGGAAAAAACACGTCTTTCTGTTTGAGCAGCGAGGCCGCGCAGGCGAGATAACTCGAATCCGAGTGGTGTTTGTGGGTGAACACCGGATACGCCGGCATGCCCAGTTCCTGCGCACGCTTGACTTCGCTGTCCCAATACGCGCCTTTGACCAGGCGGCACATCAGGCGGACGCCATACTTTCGGCCCAGGTCGCCTACATGTTCAATGAGTTCCAGCGAACGGGTCTGATACGCCTGCAACGCCAGCCCCAAGCCGTTCCACGGCTTCTGTACGTCCGCGGTCCACGGCTTCTGTGCATCCGCGTTCTGCGGCGTTTGGCTTTCCGCGAACCGTTGCGGGTACTCTGCGCTCATACGCTTCAGAAGTGCCTCGAACACATCGAGTGACAGCTCAAGGCGGTCCACCTCTTCGGCGTCAATTGTGAGATTGATTTGTGCGGCTGCCGCCAGCTGGCAAAGCCGCCACACGCGCGGCACCAGCTCGTTCAGCACGCGCTCGCGCTGCGCGTCTTCGTAGCGCGGATGCAGTGCCGAGAGCTTGATCGAGATGCCGTCGGAGTCTTCCGGGCCTTGCGTGGGCGAGGTCGCGTGCGACTTCGCGAGATTTTTGATGGCGTGCTCGTAGCTTGCGAAGTAGCGGTCGGCGTCAGCCATCGTGCGCGCACCTTCGCCCAGCATGTCGAAGCTGAAGCGCAAATTGCCCGCTTCGCGGCGTTGTGACTTGGCTTCGGCGATAGCCTCCTCGATGGTTTGCCCGAGCACAAACTGTTTTGCCAGCAGTTGTACGGCCCGCAGCGTGCCGGCGACCACCGTTTTTGCGCCCAGTTTCGCGAACAGACCGGGCGCCTGATCAGCGTCAGGCAGCGTCTTCTTCGAGAGCGCGATCACCGAGTTCGACAGCCTCGCCATCACGCCATCACCGCTGCCGTCGAAATTGGCGCGCCCGAGCTGGTCAGCGGTGAGCGCGATGGCCGTCGCTGAATCAGGCACCCGCAGCAGCGCCTCGGCGAGCCGCATCAGCGCGAGGCCTTCGGGCTTCGATATCGGATATTCCTTGAGCAGACTTTCCATCGCCCAGAACGGCGGCGGATTGTCGCGAACGGCTTGCACCCACGGTCGCGCCATGTCGATGACCTGCGGCCAGTCGAGCACTGGCGCAGCGGCACCGACGTTGCGGTGAACAATGGCGAGTTCTTCGCGATAGGGAAAAGGCAGTCGCATGGCGGGTCTCCGTCGCGGCGGCGAGGCATTTGATGAATAAGTCGCTATCGTAGAAACTATTGATGTGAGTTATTCACTAAAATTTGTCAATCAATAGTGACTAATCAAGAATCAATGCCAGATATTGATGCAATTGACCGGAAAATACTTGCTGCGCTGCAAAAAGATGGGCGGCTCAGCAATTTGAAGCTCGCGGAGACGGTTGCGCTGTCGCCCACCGCCGTGCTGGCGCGCACCCAGCGTCTCGTGCGCGAGGGCTACATTCTCGGTTTCGAGGCACGGCTCAATGCAGCGAAGCTTGACTCCGGCATGACGGTGTTCGTTGAGGTCCTGCTCGATCGCACGACGCCGAACATCTTCGACGCGTTCAAGGCGGCGGTGCTGACACATCCGGAAATCGCCGAGTGCCACATGGTGGCCGGTGGCTTCGATTACCTGATCAAGCTGCGGGTGCGCGACATGGAGGCGTACCGCGAGTTCGCGAGCCGACGGTTGTGGCAATTCCCGGGGGTGCGCGAGACGCGGACTTACGCCGTGATCGAGGAAGTCAAGGACGGCGGGCCGCTCCCGGTGTGACTGGCGACTCGCGGCCAGACCGGCTGGTGGGCCGGTTGCGGACCCGGACGCATGATTTTTGAACGATCAGCTTTTTCCTGAAATGGCG
>CAYMSY010000284.1:0-4560 GCA_964393195.1 uncultured Alcaligenaceae bacterium
GTCTGGTCCTCATAGCGCAGCGGAAAGTGCAGCAACATGTCGCGCAAATGATGCACACCCAGCTTCGCGAGTTTTGGTCGCAAAGCCGGGGGCAAATACGTCTGCGGAATCAGGGGTTCTGGCACTTCAGTTGTCACGCGATCGAGTGTATCGGTTGATCGGACAGGATTGCGCGGGCGGCTGAAGCAGGATAGAACTCCAAATCTGTAACGCATTGTTTTGCCGGTCATTCCTTTCAATCCAACGGTCCTCAAAATCCATGTTCCGCACTCTCCAAGCGTCCGTTCTGTCGATCGCCATGCTTTCGACGGCATCGGCTCTGGCCGCCGATCTGCCGGCGCTCGCCGAATCCCGGCCTTCTCACGAATCCACCGACATTGACGAGCAACAGGTGTTTCTGGCGCGGGCCAAAGGTCCGGTCGATGCAAAAACCTTTATCGCCCACGTGTTTTGCGAAGTTGAGGGTGTTCGATCGGTTGATACGGTGCGCACGTTCGGGGGCGCCCGCCGCACCGAAGTCCTCAAAGCCGCCGGTATCAGCAATACCGAAAACTGGATCGCTTTCCGCTGCACACAGAATTTCCCGAGCGGCGCGAATGTGACGATTCGCTGGGATTCGCCTGCCGCGAATACGAAGCAGGCAGCGGAGACCCTACGATTCAAGGTGCGCTCTGGCGACTGGCTGGAGGTCAACTGCAGTCGCGAAAACAAGGACGCGGGCTGTAATCCCTTAAGTAACGTTTATGTTGGGTTCAAGCGGGCTGTCGACCCGAAAGATGCCGCGCGATTCCGTCTCCGGGACGACGCCGGCAAGCTTTATTCGCCTAAGGCCGAAGGCGACGACAGTGAAGGCATCAATTTCTACAAATTGCCGCCGGAAACGAAATTCACGCTGATCGTTCCGCCGAATCTGAAGGAATCCGGCACCAGCACACCGCTGACACTCAAGCGCGCCTATACGCTGCGCACCAGCGCTTATCCACCACTGGTGAAATTCCCTCGCAGCTTCGGGATTCTGGAACGGCAGGCTGATCCAGCGCTGCCGATCACTGTGCGCAATCTGGAACCGGGGTCGGCGGGATCAGGGACCGCTGCGGTCGTTCGCAAATTGCGGCTGACGAGTGAACAGGACATGATCCGCTGGTATGCGCGCACGCTCGGATTCCAGCAAAGCGATCGCTCGATGGATGATGAGGAGTCGGACTACGCGGATTTCGGTGAACGGCCGAAGGGTGAGGATGACATGCGTGGCCGCTCGCTGCTGAAAGGCGTCGCCCAGGTGCAGTCGCTGCCGCTGCCGAAACCGGGCGGCCCGAAAGAATTTGAAGTGGTGGGCCTGCCACTCGCGGAGCCTGGCCTGCACGTGGTCGAGGCCGAGTCCGCTGCGCTTGGAGCATCGCTGCTTGAGAAAAAGGGTTCAATGTTTGTACGCACAGTTGCGTTGGTGACGAATCTGGCCGTACACACCAAAACCGGCACAGGTGGTGCGTTTGTGTGGGTGACGCGACTGAACGACGCTGGTGTTGTCACCGACGCCAATGTGCGCATTCGCGATTGCAAGGGCAACGAACTGGCAACCGGCAAAACCGACAAGGATGGCATCGCACGCCTCACCCCCAAAGCACAGAAGAGAAATGAATCCTGCCCGATGTTCATCTTCGCGCAGAGCGGCGATGACACTGCCTTCACCCGCAGCGACTGGACGCGTGGCATCGAGCAGTGGCGCTTCAATTTGCCGTGGGACTATGAATATGACGGCGACAATGGCGCCAGCAAGCAGGCTTACCACACCATTCTTGCGCGCAATCTGTTGCGTCCCGGTGAAACGGTGCACATGAAGCACTACGCGCGTGAACTCAGGCGCTTTGGCACTGGTGCGCCTGATCTGTCGAAGTTGCCGAAGACGCTATCCGTTATCAACGAAGGCAACAATCAGCGCAGCAATCTGACGCTCGACTGGAGCGCGCGTGGCAATGCAATCACCGAATTGAAGATGCCAACCAACGCAAAGCGCGGCCAGTATCGTGTCGAGATCAGTGGCCGTACGACCGGGCGCTTCACCGTTGCGGACTTCCGTTTGCCGGTTTACAAATCTGAAATAAGCATCGCTGAGGCGAATGTGGTCGGCGGCGACAAAGCTAACGTGGATGTAAGGCTGTCGTTCCTGTCAGGCGGGCCGGCTAGCGGTGACGTAGTGACGGTGCGTTCACGTTTCGATGCCCGCACCTGGCCAGGCTTTGAGGCCTTGCCAGACTACAGTTTCAGCGTTCCCGAGTACGACGACGATGGCGCCGTACGGACCAACCGGCGGGGAAGCAAGCAACCTGAAGGCGAGGACCAGTCGCTGACCTTGTCCATGGCGGGCAGTGCACGCGTGCCACTGGCCACACCGAAAGTCGAGCGTCCGCATTCACTGGTCGCGGACATGGAGTACAAGGATCCCAACGGAGAAATCTATACGGCACAGGCGCGGACTACGATTTGGCCGGCCGCCGTGCTGATCGGCATCAAGACCGCCGACTGGGCGATGGCACGGGAAAAGCTCGGCTACGACGTCATTACGACCGACGTTACCGGCAAGCCCGTGGGCGGCGTAAAGTTCAAGGTGACCGGCCGCAACCGAACCTGGGATTCGTACCGCAAACGCAATATCGGCGGTTTCTACAGCTACGAATCGACCGAACGCAAGAGCGATCTCGGCGTGCTTTGCGAAGGCACCTCGGACCGCAGCGGCAAGTACAGTTGCACCAGCAGCGTGGCTGCCTCCGGCGAGATTCAGCTTATGGCTGTGGTGACTGATAACGGTGGTCGCACGGCCAGTGCTGGCACTTCGATGTGGGCATCAAATGGCGACGACTGGATGTTCCGCGCCGAAAGCTCGGACCGCATCGATCTGCTGCCCGAGAAAAAACGCTACGAACCGAATGAAAAAGCGCGCTTTCAGGTGCGCATGCCGTTCCGCGAAGCGACGGTTCTGGTAACCGTGGAGCGCGAGGGCGCTGTGCTCTCAAGCTTTGTCACGAAGCTGTCCGGAAAATCCGCTGTCATCGAGGTGCCGGTGAAGGAAGAGTGGGCACCCAACGCCTATGTGTCTGCCCTTCTCGTGCGCGGACGCGTCGGTGCCCCCGCGCCCACGGCGCTGGTCGATCTTGCGAAACCGGCATTCAAACTGGGCATCGCCAATATCGATGTGAACTGGCAGCGCTACAGTCTCAACGTAGCCGTAACGCCGGACAAGGCGGAGTACCAGACACGCGAGAAATCGACAGTGAAGGTAAAAGTCACGCGTGGCAACAACAACCGCGCAGGCGACAACGCGGAGCTTGCGGTATTCGCAATCGACGAAGCATTGCTCGAGCTGCAAGGCAATAGCACATGGAAATTGCTTGAAGCAATGATGAAGCGCCGCGATTACGGCATGACCACGGCCACCGCCCAAATGCAGGTTATCGGAAAGCGTCATTTTGGCCGCAAGGCGCTGCCGCCGGGCGGTTCGGGTGGACGGGGCGCAGGCACGCGCGAACTGTTTGATACCCTGATTTTGTGGCAAGGCAGTGTGGTCACCGACGCCAACGGTGAAGCGACAGTCGAAGTCCCGCTGAATGATTCACTGACGCGCTTCCGCATCGTTGCCGTGGCCGACGCCTATGGCGAAAGATTCGGTACTGGCGAGGCCAGCATTCGCACGACGCGCGATCTGCAGCTCTTCTCGGGCCTGCCCGCCGTCACCCGCAACGGCGACGAATACCGGTCCGGCGTGACACTGCGCAATACAACCCCGCGCGCGATCGTGGCAGACGTCACCGCCGAGATGAATGGCGTGGCATTGCCGAGGCGCGAACAGCGCATCGCTTCCGGTGAAAGTGCTGTCATCAGTTGGGACGTGAAGGCGCCCGCCGATGGCAAGGAAGTGGTCTGGAACTTCGCCGCTATCGAGAAAGGTAAGCCTCGTGGTGATGCCCTAAGAATCAAACAGGCGCTGCAAACGCCGCTGCCCGAACGCACCGTTGCCGATACCAGCGCGGAAATCAAGGGCAAAGCGGCGCTGACGCTGAAGCCGGACACGGTTACCAACAAGGGCGACCTGCTGGTTTCTCTGGCGCGCACGTACGGCGCCGATACCAGCGGTATCCGCGCCTACTTCGCGCGCTATCCGTTCGCCTGCCTTGAACAGCGCATGACACGGACCATGGGCACCAAGGACGAAGCGCTGTGGGACATCATTGCTGGTTCTCTGCCCAATTACCTGTCGGCATCAGGTCTCGCCAATTACTACCCCGGCGATACCAGCAGCGAAGGCTATCCGGTGCTGACGGCCTTCGTACTGGCAGGCGCGCACGAGGCCGGCTGGAAAATTCCGGACGAGGCCAAAGCTCGCATGCTGTATGGGCTGGAGCGCTATGTTGCGGGTGAACTGAAAACGCAACGTGCCTGGCTGCCGAACGACAGCTACTACCTGCTTTCGGAAAAACTCATTGCACTTGAGGCGCTGTCGCGCTACGACCGGGCGTCGAAACGTCTGCTGGATACGGTCCGCGTTGACCCGGTGAAACTCACTGC